>NZ_RWIL01000054.1:0-133344 GCF_009764635.1 Pseudomonas sp. PB103
ATAAACGCAAAAGATCGCAGCCTTCGGCAGCTCCTACAGGAAACGCATTCCAATGTAGGAGCTGCCGAAGGCTGCGATCTTTTGATCTAAAAAAGCCCCGCGTGACTCAGTCAGGCGGGGCTTTCGCGTTACAGCAGGACGCTTAGTTCGAGCTAACAGCCGAACGCGGCACAACCGGCTGGTTGTCGTTGGAAATGGTCACTTCCACACGACGGTTCATCGCACGACCCGACACGCTGCCGTTCTCGGCAACCGGGTATTCCTTGCCGTAGCCCTGAGCAACGATGCGCGCTGGATCAACGCCCATTTTCACCAGAGCAGTACGCACGGAATTGGCGCGACGCTCAGACAGTGTCTGGTTGTGGCTCGCAGTACCGGTGCTGTCGGTGTAACCCTCGACAATCACTTTGCGATCAGGGTTTTCCTGGAGGAACTGCGCCAGTTTGTTGATGTTGACCAGACCGCTGGATTTCAGGTCAGCACGGTCGGTGGCGAACAGTACGTCACCGAAAGTCACCAGCGTACCGCGATCGGTCTGCTTGGCGTTCAGGCTGTCCTGCAGCTGTTTGATCTGCTGATCGCGAGCATCCAGACGTGCCTGGGCACGTTGGGCAGCGGCGTTCTTCAGGTTATTTTCAGCGGTGCGCAGGGCGATGGTCTGCTTGGCCACTTCCACACGCTGGTTGGTCAGGTAGGCCAGTTGGTCAACCTTGGCCGCGTCTTGCTTGTCCAGATAAGCCTTGTCGGCCTTGTCCAGGTAATCACTGGCGTCTTTGGTTTCCAGCGCTGCGACTTTGCTCGCTTGCGGGTTGGCTTGCAGACCCGAGTAGTTGGTGCGCGCGCTTTCCAGATTCGGGTTAGGTGGGGTCGAGCAGGCAGCCAGAGCGACACTTGCGGCCAGAAGAGCGGGGATCATCAGTTGCTTACGCATAATTTTTCGTCCTTTCTATCGATAAAAGTTTCAGCGTTGCGATCGGGATGCGCGCTTACTGCACAGTGCGCTGACTTTCCTGACGCAGTTCCTGAACACCTTTCTGGGAATCCTTCACGGCTTGTTCAGCCTTGGCTGCCTGAGCTTTGCGTTCGGCTACGCGAGCGTCCCACTCGGCTTGCTCGGACAGGGTGCGCGCTTCGTCATACTTCTTGTCGTGCATGGCGATTTCGGCTTGTTTCAGTTTGTCCTGCGCTTGCTTCATTTCGACCGCCGCGAACTCGGTACCGCCAGCGCTGACCGCGCTGTTGACTGCCGATTGGGTCACGGCGTACTGCTCGGTCGGCGGGTTACCGGCGCAACCGGCCAGTACAAAGCTGGTGCCGATTGCCAGGGCAGCCAGTTTCAGACCGCGCAGGTGGGTAAACGAGGTTTGGTTTTTCATGGTCTTCAACTCCATTAGGCATCTCCTGAAAACATCTGAATCCATCCTGGTCGAGGAGCCGAAAATGTCGTATCCAAGTGCGTTATTTGAAACGCTCGTTCCAGGCGTGGTTACAGCTTCCGACCGGAGGCGTTTTTCAAAAGTTCAGAAAAGATGGCCTATCGCCTAAATAATTTTTGACCGAATGGACAAGGCTCTGGGGCGGGAACTTTGGCGTGCTGAAGCGGTACGCGCGGGGGAAAAAAGACGTAGTTTTGGAGCTAAATTACAATTCCTGTGGGAGCTGGCTTGCCAGCGATGGGGCCATCAGATTCAACACATCGGCGACTGCACTGACGCCATCGCTGGCAAGCCAGCTCCCACAGGTTTTGAGGCGTTAGAAGTTTAGTGTTTTTGCTTGCCGGCAGCGGCCGAGAGGTCATGTAAGTGGCGGCGCGACAGCGCGAGAAACCGTGGCGTAGGCCCGACGTCTTCGTACAGCGGATCACCTTCCTCATCCGTCGCTACCACCGTCGAACCCTTCACATACGGCAGGCTCGCTTCAAACTCTTCAAGGGCGGCGCCGATCAGTTCGCCGAGCAGTTCTTCGGCATGCCGTTTAGGGTACATCTCGGCAATCGCTGCCAGTCGCGCAGCCGCTTCAACGTCCAGATGAATCGTGTAGCCAGTGTCAGTCAGGCGACCTTTGGCGTTTTCTTCCCAATGCTGGGCGAGTTCACGAATTTTCATGATGACCTCATTTCGCACCTGCTCATGGCAGGTCTGGGTGAGTGTCCGCCGGGGCCGGCGGCAAGCCGTTGTACGGCTTACTGTTGAGACTAGCTTTCGGCCACAAGGTTTAAAGTCCCTTGGTCGGATGCTTGTAAGAAGCGGCGCAGAGCGGCACTCTCTAGGTCATGCACTTGTTTCTAAGCCGTCCGGATTACTGCTGGGGAATTGCTGATGACCGATATTGATGCACGCTTGCGCGAAGACGTTCACCTGCTCGGAGAGCTGTTGGGCAACACCATTCGAGATCAATACGGCGAGGCGTTTCTCGACAAGATCGAGCAGATTCGCAAGGGCGCCAAGGCCGATCGCCGTGGCTCGATGGACGCTGAACTGAGCGCCAGCCTCAATCAATTGAGCGAGGACGAACTGCTCCCGGTGGCGCGCGCGTTCAACCAGTTTCTCAATCTGGCGAACATCGCCGAGCAGTATCAGTTGATCCATCGGCGCGAAGAGTCGCAGCCGGCGCCGTTCGAGTCCCGCGTGTTGCCGGAACTACTCGCGCGTTTGCGCAACGAAGGCCACAGTGCCGAATCGCTGGCGCGGCAACTGTCGCGACTGGAAATCGAACTGGTGCTGACCGCGCACCCGACCGAAGTCGCACGGCGCACGCTGATCCAGAAGTACGACGCGATCGCCGCGCAACTCGCAGCCCAGGATCATCGCGACCTGACCAGCGCCGAACGCGAACAGATTCAAAACACCCTGCAACGCTTGATTGCCGAAGCCTGGCACACCGAAGAAATCCGCCGCACACGACCGACGCCGGTTGATGAAGCCAAATGGGGTTTCGCGGTGATCGAGCATTCGCTGTGGCAGGCGATTCCCAACCATATGCGCAAGGCCGACAAGGCCTTGTTTGAAGCGACAGGCCTGCGCTTGCCGCTTGAAGCTGCACCGATCCGCTTCGCTTCGTGGATGGGCGGCGACCGTGACGGTAACCCCAACGTCACCGCCGCAGTAACCCGCGAAGTGTTGCTGCTGGCGCGCTGGATGGCCGCCGATTTGTACCTGCGTGATGTCGATCACCTCGCCGCCGAGTTGTCGATGCAGCAGGCCAGCGAGGCCCTGAAAGCCAAGGCTGGCGACAGCGCCGAACCGTATCGGGCGGTGCTCAAGCAATTGCGCGAACGTCTGCGTGCCACACGTAACTGGGCGCACGCCTCACTGGCGGCGAACACCCCGGCGCCGGCCGATGTGCTGCACAACAATCGCGACCTGCTCGATCCGCTGGAGCTGTGTTTCAACTCGCTGCACGAATGCGGCATGGGCGTGATCGCTGACGGCCCGCTGCTCGATTGCTTGCGCAGGGCGGTGACCTTCGGCCTGTTCCTCGTGCGCCTCGATGTGCGCCAGGACTCGTCACGACACAGCTCGGCGATGACCGAAATCACCGACTACCTCGGCCTTGGTCGCTACGAAGACTGGGACGAAGAGCAACGCATCACTTTCCTGACCCGCGAACTGAGCAATCGCCGGCCACTGCTGCCGGCACATTTCAAACCCTCGGCCGACACCGCCGAAGTGCTCAACACCTGCAAGGAAATTGCTGCGGCGCCGGGCGCCTCGCTCGGTTCCTACGTGATCTCCATGGCCGGCGCCGCTTCCGATGTGCTCGCCGTGCAACTGTTACTCAAAGAGTCCGGCGTACTGCGACCGATGCGCGTGGTGCCACTGTTCGAAACCCTCGCCGACCTCGATAACGCCGGGCCAGTGATGGAGCGGTTGTTGCTGCTGCCGGGTTACCGCGCACGGCTGCAAGGCCCACAGGAAGTGATGATCGGTTATTCCGACTCGGCTAAGGACGCCGGCACCACGGCAGCGGCCTGGGCGCAATATCGCGCGCAGGAGCGCTTGGTGGAAATTTGCCGTGAGCAGCAAGTCGAACTGCTGCTGTTCCACGGTCGCGGCGGCACCGTAGGCCGTGGCGGCGGCCCGGCGCACGCGGCGATTCTGTCGCAGCCACCGGGTTCGGTGGCGGGGCGTTTCCGTACCACCGAGCAGGGGGAAATGATTCGATTCAAATTCGGCCTGCCGGACATTGCCGAGCAAAACCTCAATCTGTATCTGGCGGCGGTGCTTGAAGCGACCTTGCTGCCACCACCGCCACCGACCCCGGAATGGCGTCATCTGATGGACGAATTGGCGGCCGATGGTGTCAGTGCTTACCGTCAGGTGGTGCGGGAAAATCCGCAGTTCGTTGAGTATTTCCGCCAGTCGACACCGGAGCAGGAGTTGGGCCGTTTGCCGCTCGGCAGTCGGCCGGCCAAACGTCGCGCGGGCGGTATCGAGAGTCTGCGAGCAATTCCGTGGATCTTCGGCTGGACGCAAACGCGGCTGATGCTGCCGGCGTGGCTCGGCTGGGAATCGGCGTTGAGCAAAGCGCTGGAACGTGGCGAAGGCGAGTTGCTCGGGCAGATGCGCGAGCAGTGGCCGTTCTTCCGCACGCGTATCGATATGTTGGAAATGGTGCTGGCCAAGGCTGACGCGGATATTGCGCTGTCCTACGATCAGCGTCTGGTCGAGCCGGACCTGCTGCCGTTGGGCGCGCAGTTACGCGACCTATTGTCGCAGGCGTGCGCGGTGGTACTTGGTCTGACTGGCCAGTCGCAGCTGCTGGCACATAGCCCGGACACCCTCGAATTCATCCGTTTGCGCAACACCTACCTCGACCCGCTGCATCTATTGCAGGCCGAGTTGCTGGCGCGTTCGCGGCAGCAGGAGGTCGAGCAGGGCAGCCCGGTGGAACAGGCGCTGCTGGTGTCTGTGGCGGGGATTGCCGCCGGTTTGCGTAACACCGGCTAAGGTTTCTGTCGTGGCGCGCGGCACCGGTCACAAACGCCGAATGCCGCTTTGCCTGCCCGGCGAAAGTGCCGTCAGGCGACAGTTAATGATGGGGTTGCGACTTGGGGTACCGCGTCGCAAGGTCGCGGGGGGCGTCGGTTTCTCCGACTTTTGGCGTCTTGTGTGGGCGCAGCCTGCTGTGTATCTTGATCACCCTTTGGCCGTTTGTGCGGCCACGACCCGTATTTTCAGGATTCGTCCCAAGAGGCGAATCCTTTGTTTTGTAAAAGCTTTTTATAAAAAAATTGAGGAGCACATCTAATGCGCGTCATTCTGCTGGGAGCTCCCGGGGCCGGTAAAGGTACTCAGGCTAAGTTCATCACCGAAAAATTCGGCATTCCACAAATTTCCACTGGCGACATGCTGCGTGCAGCGGTCAAGGCCGGTACTCCACTGGGCGTGCAAGCCAAGAGCATCATGGATGCCGGCGGCCTGGTGTCGGATGACCTGATCATCGCACTGGTTCAGGACCGTATCGCTCAGCCAGACTGCGCCAACGGTTTCCTGTTCGACGGTTTCCCGCGCACCATTCCGCAGGCTGAAGCACTGGTTAGCGCCGGCGTCGAGCTGGACGCTGTGGTTGAAATCGCTGTTGAAGACGAAGAAATCGTTCAACGCATCGCCGGCCGTCGTGTTCACGAAGCCAGTGGCCGCGTTTACCACATCGTCTACAACCCGCCGAAAATCGCAGGCAAAGACGACATCACCGGCGAAGAGCTGGTACAGCGCAAGGACGACACCGAAGAAACCGTGCGTCATCGCCTGTCGGTCTACCATTCGCAGACCAAGCCGCTGGTGGACTTCTACCAGAAGCTCTCGGCTGCCAACGGCAAGCCAAAGTACAGCCACATCGAAGGCGTTGGTTCGGTAGATGCAATCACCACCAAGGTGCTGGCAGCGCTGAGCTGAAAAGTCTGAATCGCAGCATCATCCACGGCCCGCTTGCGGGCCGTAGTTGTTTATACTGACGCACTTTTTCCCACCCCTGTTTTGGAAACATCGATGAGCACCTTGCTGGCCCTGGACACCGCGACCGAAGCTTGCTCCGTTGCCTTGCTGCATGACGGCAAGGTCACGAGCCATTACGAGGTGATCCCGCGCCTGCACGCGCAGAAGCTGTTGCCGATGATTCAGCAACTGCTGGCCGACGCCGGCACTACGTTGCAGGCGGTCGATGCGATCGCTTTCGGTCGCGGGCCGGGTGCGTTTACCGGTGTGCGGATTGCCATTGGTGTAGTGCAGGGGCTGGCATTTGCGCTGGAGCGCCCGGTGTTGCCGGTGTCCAACCTGGCGGTGTTGGCGCAGCGCGCGTTGCGTGAGCATGGCGTGAGCCAGGTCGCGGCCGCCATCGATGCGCGCATGGATGAGGTGTATTGGGGCTGCTACCGCGAGACGGCGGGGGAGATGCGCCTTGTTGGCGCTGAAGCGGTGTTGCCGCCGGAAGTGGTCGCGTTGCCGGCGGATGCCAGTGGCGAGTGGTTCGGTGCCGGCACCGGTTGGGGTTATGCCGAGCGCATCGCCGTCCAACTGACGGGCTCCGACGCCGGCATGCTGCCGCACGCCGAAGATCTGTTGACCCTGGCGCGCTTCGCCTGGGAACGCGGCGAATCGATCCCGGCGGACGACGCACAACCGGTTTATCTGCGCGACAAAGTCGCCACCCCCAAAGCTCGATAGTCCATCCGGAAATTCCCTCTGGTGAGGGGGTTTTTGTGGCTAAGGGGTTTTTGCAGTGAGGACATTTTGTGGCGAGGGGATTTATCCCCGATGGGCTGCGAAGCGGCCACAAAACCTGTTTACCCGGTGTATCAGGTACACCGCATCGTACGGATCTACGACTGCTGCGCAGCCGGTCGGGGATAAATCCCCTCACCACAAAAAACTCACCCTAGGCCTCCACCAAGCTTCCCCCCAAAACCCAGTGCGACATTCCGCGAATCCTGCCAATCGTCAGTTTCCACCCTCCGGTTTTAAACCTTTTGCGCTTTATGTGTTCTAGTTATCACTCGGCGATTTGCTAAGTCGGTCAGGTGCCGCTAAATTGCCATCATCGATACCGAGCATGAATTTATGCGTATAGACGGCCTCTCCTCTCAGTCCTATCCCATCAAGCGCAAGCCTCGCAAAGGCAATGTGACCGTGGATGAATCCGTCGACGATATCGACGGTGAGCTGGAATTTCCGACCGAAGAGCAACTGGCCGCCCGAGCTGCCAAAGCCTCTGCGCAACGCCTGAGCAATCTGCCTGCCCGTCAGCAAGACATGATCTACCACCGTGCGATGAAAAAGAGCGTGGCCATGGCCCTCGCCAGCTACCTGAGCACGGCCGGTTTTGTCGATTGGGATGCGGACGTGCTGGGCCTCGATCTGTACATCTGATGGCGCTGCCTTACTACCTCGGTTGCCCGTCCTGGAGCGAAAACGCCTGGCGCGAGTACCTCTATCCGCAAGACGCCAAAACCTCTGATTTTCTCAGCCTGTATTGCCAAGTGTTCAACGCTGTTGAAGGCAACACGACCTTCTACGCCAGCCCGTCGCCCGCCACCGTGCAGCGTTGGGCCGAGGTCATGCCCGCGCACTTTCGTTTCACCGCCAAATTCCCTGGCGATATCAGCCACAGTGGTGACCTGCGCGAGCAACTGACCGCCGCCGAGACTTTCCTGCAGTTGCTCAAGCCGCTGGGTGAACGCGTGTCGCCGCTGTGGCTGCAACTGTCGAAAAGCTTTACGCCGCATCGGCTGCCGGAACTGGCGGCGTTCATCGATGCGCTGGATTGCCCGCTGGCGGTGGAAGTGCGGCATGAACAATTCTTCGCCAAAGGCGAGAGCGAACGCCTGCTCAATCGCTTGTTGCTCGACCGTGGCGTCGAGCGCATCTGCCTTGATCCGCGCGCGCTGTTCAGTTGCCTGTCGACCGAGTCCTCGGTGATCCACGCGCAATCGAAAAAGCCCCGCGTGCCGACGCGTCCGGCGGCGTTCACACAATTCCCGCAGGTACGTTTCATCGGCCATCCCGAGCTTGAGGCCAACGACACGTTCCTCGTGCCGTGGGTGGCGAAAATCGCCGAGTGGATCGAAGAGGGGCGCACGCCGTATATCTTCCTGCACACCGCCGACAACTTGCTGGCGGCGAAGCTGGCGCAACGGTTTCATGCACAACTGATGCAACGTTTGCCTGGCTTGCCGTCCCTGCCTGAGCTATACAGAGAACCCGCCGCCGAGCAACTTGGCCTGCTCTGAGGCGATTTTTTTTGCCCTGGAGTCTGCCGATGGACGCGCAAACCGTTAAAGCCCACGCCTTCAAAGCGCTGCATGAGCGTTCGCAGATTTTCGTCATTCCCAATCCGTGGGATGCCGGTTCAGCGAAGATGCTCGCCAGCCTCGGCTATCAAGCCCTGGCAACGACCAGCGCCGGTTATGCGTTTTCCCAAGGCAAGGCCGATGGTGCGTTGAGTCTCGATGAGACCTTGGCCAACGTCCGCGCGATTGTCGCCGCGACCGATTTGCCGGTGGCGGTGGATCTGGAAAACGGTTTTGCCGATGATCCGGCCGAGTCCGCAAAAAGCCTGTTGCGCGCTGCCGAAGCGGGCGCAGTCGGTGGCTCGATCGAAGATGCGACGGGCCGACCGGACGCGCCAATCTACTGTTTCGAACACGCGGTGGCGCGCATCGAAGCCGCCGTCGCCGCCGTGCGCACGCTGCCGTTTCCCTTCATCCTCACCGCCCGTGCGGAGAATTATCTGCACGGCAATCCCGACATCAACGACACCATTCGCCGGCTAAAGGCTTTCGCTGACGCGGGCGCCGACGTGCTGTACGCGCCGGGTTTGCGCAATGCCGAAGAAGTGCGGGCGGTGGTGCGCGCGGTGGCGCCGAAACCGGTCAACGTGTTGATGTCCGGCGGTTTGAAACTGACCGTGCAGGAGCTGCAGGATATGGGCGTGCGCCGTATCAGCACCGGTTCGGCACTGGCGCTGGCGGCGTTCGGCGAGTTCTTGCGCGCCGCTGAAGAGATCCAGCAATCCGGCACGTTCGGGTTCACCTCGCAGTCGATGCCGTACGCCAAAGCCAATCAGTTCTTCAAGGACTGAGCATGGGGCGATGGACTGCACTGACGGTGCTGCTGCTCATCGGCGGCGCTGTCGTCAGTATCTGGCGCGGCTGGCTGGAGGTGCCGCCACAGTGGAATCCGTGGGCACCACTGGACGTCAAAGCCGCGCCCAACTGGCTGACCGGTTACAAGCTGATGCGTTTGCGCAGCGACCCGCAACTTTGTGCCCAGGCCTTGAGCAGCTCCGATCTGCGCGTCACGCGACAATCCGACAGCCCCGACGCCAAGTGCCCGCTGATCGGCGCTTTGCGCGTGCAGGGCGGTGAGGTGGCGCTGAGCAGCAGTTTCCTCGCCAGTTGTCCGCTGGCAGTCGCCTACGCCATGTTCGAACACCACACCCTGCAACCCGCTGCGCAAGCTGTGTACGGCGAGAAAGTCGTGCGCCTCGACCACCTCGGCAGCTTCGCCTGCCGCAATATCTACAACCGCGAGAGCGGCGCACTCAGTCGTCACGCCAGCGCCGATGCGCTGGACATCGCCGGGTTTCGTCTGGCCGACGGCCGCAGCATCAGCGTGCTCAAGGATTGGCCCAAGCAAAACCAGCACGCGCAGTTTCTGCGCCAGGTGCGCGACGGCGCCTGCGAGGCGTTCAGTGTGGTGTTGAGCCCGGATTACAACGCCGCCCATCGCAATCACTTTCATGTCGATGTCGGGCGTTGGAGCGTGTGTCGCTGAGGCTTAAGCGGCGATGCGCAGGTTCTGCAGAACGATCGGGCGTGCCCAGCCGTTATCGAAGTCCAGGGCCTTCTGTTGCTCGACGATTTCTTCCGGCGGGAACGGCGGATAAGGTTTTTGCAGCAGATCGAGGTCGAATTCGGCAATCGGCAGGTACAGCGGTTTCTTCTGCGGCGCGGCACCTGGCTCGGGTACTGGCTGGCCATTGTTGATCACGATCGGCCGTACCCAGCTGCTGTCGAAATCCTGCTGTTCTTGCTGAGCTTTCAGTTCTTCTGCCGGGAACGGTGGGAAAGGCTTGTCCAGCAGTTCCGTTTCGAACTCGGCGATCGGCAGGAACAATGGCTCCGGCGGGCGCACTTCGGTTTCCACCACATCGCATTCGCGCTGGCTGACGATGTGCGCGTGCAGGTCGCTGCCGATGGTCGGCTCTTCAGTGCTGCTCAGATCAACCGGTGGAAACGTGCCGCAGGCCGGCACCACATCACTCGACTGCTCGGCCATCGCCTGGGCAAAGAAATCCTGCCACAGATGACTGACGCCGCTCAGTGCTTGAGTGTTTTGACGGCTAAAGTCGCCATGGGGCGAGATGTAGCCAATCGATGTGGGAAGAATGCCTGACATTTTTTTCGGTTGACGCTCAGCTCTGGCAAAATGCGCGTTGAATGAGTTATCGGCGGTTTTTGCCGCTCCTTGAATTTTTGAGCGTGTTTTCCATGATTGAGCAACCCGCGGCCTGCCGCATTTATGTTCAGGCCCTCGGCCCGACGTTTGAAGTGCAAGCCGAGCAGTGGGCCGAGCGTCTCGGTCTGCCGCGTGAGGTGGCGGACGGCGAGTTTGCCTTGCAGGTCGGCGAGCAGGGTTTGCAGCTGCAGCAGCTTGGCCCGGACGCACCGGGGCCGGTGCGGGTCGACTTCGTCGAGGGCGGCGCGGCGCATCGGCGTTTATACGGTGGCGGCAGCGGGCAGATGATCGCCAAGGCTGTCGGCGTCGCGCAAGGCGTGCGCCCGCGCGTGCTGGATGCCACGGCGGGGCTGGGCAAGGATGCGTTTGTGCTGGCCAGCCTCGGTTGCGAGATGAGCCTGATCGAGCGTCAGCCGTTGATTGGCGCGCTGCTCGAAGATGGTCTGGCGCGCGGTGCTGAAGATTTCGACGTGGCGCCGATTGTGGCGCGGATGAAATTGCTCAAAGGCAATTCCATCGAGGTCATGCAGAACTGGGAAGGTGAGGCGCCGCAGGTGATCTACCTCGACCCGATGTTTCCGCACCGCGAGAAGACAGCGCTGGTGAAGAAGGAAATGCGCCTGTTCCGGCCGTTGGTGGGCGATGACCCGGATGCGCCGGCGCTGTTGCAGGCGGCTTTGGCCCTGGCGACGCACCGGGTGGTGGTCAAGCGACCGCGCAAGGCGCCGTGCATTGAAGGGCCGAAGCCGAGTCATGCACTGGATGGCAAATCGAGCCGCTACGATATCTACCCGAAGAAAGCGCTCAAGCCTTAATCCGCGTCGCTTCTATCGCTGGCAAGCCAGCTCCCACAGGGTTCAGCGGTGTGCAGACGATTTGTGATCACACCCAAATCCTTGTGGGAGCTGGCTTGCCAGCGATGGCGTCAGTGCCGACACCGCAGAAGTCAGGGCTTGTATGCGCGCATAAACAGCCCCACAACTTCCTCAATATGGCTCTGCGAAGCCTCTTCGCTCAACGGCTCCCCACAGCCATACAACAACCGAAAATTCCCCGCACCTTTGATCAGGCAGAAGAAATGCTCGGCCGCATTACGCGGCAGGTCGATATTCAGCGCGCCCGTCTCATGGATGCGCGTCAGCAGCCGCTCCATGCCCAGCACCATGCGCTGTGGCCCCGCCTCGAAGAAGATCAGCGACAACTTCGGATCCTGACTGCCCAGCGCCATGATCAAACGGTGCAAATTCACCGATTCATCGCTGTTGATCAGGTGATGAAAGCCTCGCGCAATGTTCAGCAACACATTTTCGACGGCGATGCCTTCGGGCAATTCGAAGAACAGCGGCGGTAATTGCTCCTCGCATTTGGCCACCACGGCGGCGGAGAACAGCGTCTCCTTGTCGTTGAAATGGCTGTAAACCGTCAGCTTCGACACGCCAGCCTCGCTGGCGACCGCGTCCATGCTGGTGTTGGCATAACCATGACTCAGAAACAGAGTTTTCGCGGCGTCGAGGATCGCCTGGCGCTTGGCCAGATCCTTGGGACGGCCCGGGCCGTTTGGAGCTGCAAGATTGTTCGACATTCTTCGCTTTTATTACTGGACTGGTGAGTTTGCTATTAATAACATACCGGCCAGTATAATTATTCCAAGCAGCATTAGCGAAAGGTCCATCACCATGTTCCGTCATGCACTGCATTTCACGTGGCCATTTGCATTGCCAGTGAGTCTGGCGTTGTTATTGTCCGCATGCGGTCAGGACGAGGCGACGCAAGTCACCGTGCGACCGGCTATGGTGGTGCAGCCAGAGCCTTCGGCGCAGGCGATGGAAAGTTATCCGGGCGAGGTGCGCGCCCGCTACGAACCGGATCTGGCGTTCCGCATCGGCGGCAAAGTCAGCCGACGACTGGTCGATGAAGGTCAGCGCGTGAAAGCCGATCAAGCGCTCGCCGAACTCGATCCGCAGGACGTGCGCCTGCAACTCGAAGCCACCCGCGCACAGGTCGCTGCCGCCGAAGCCAATCTCAATCTGGTGCGCTCCGAGCGCGATCGCTACAAGACCCTGATGGATCGGCAGATGGTCAGCCGCTCGGCCTACGACAACGCCGAAAACCTTTACCGTTCTGGTGAAGCCCGCCTTAAACAAATCAAAGCTGAATTCAACGTTTCGACCAATCAGGCCAGTTACGCGGTACTGCGTGCGCCGCAGGACGGCGTGGTGGCCAAGCGTTCGGTGGAAGTCGGGCAAGTGGTGGCCGCCGGGCAAACCATGTTCACCCTCGCCACTGATGGCGAACGTGAAGTGCTGATCAGCCTGCCGGAACAGAGCTTTGGCCGCTTCAAGGTCGGTCAGCCGGTCACCGTCGAGTTGTGGACGCAGCAGAATCAGCGCTTCGCCGGACAGATCCGCGAACTGTCGCCCGCCGCCGATCCACGCTCGCGCACCTTCGCCGCACGCATCTCTTTCACCAGTGGCAAAGTCCCGGCGGAGTTGGGCCAGAGCGCTCGCGTGTTCGTGCAATCGGCCGATGCCGTGTCGCTGTCGGTGCCGCTTTCTGCACTCACCGCTGAAAACGGCGCGACCTACGTCTGGGTCGTCAACGGCAACAACACGGTGAAGAAAACCCCGGTGCGCATCGGCCCGTTCGGCGAAAAAACCGTGCCAGTGCTGGAAGGCCTGAACGCCAGCGACTGGGTAGTGGCGGCTGGCGTGCATGTATTGCTCGAAGGGCAGCAGGTGCGTCCGGTGGATCGCTCCAACCGTGTGGTCAATCTGGCGGACAAGGAGTAAGCCCCGATGCGCTTCAACCTTTCCGAATGGGCGCTGCGTAATCGCCAGATCGTACTGTTCCTGATGCTTTTGCTGGCCATCGTCGGCGCGTTGTCCTACACCAAGCTCGGTCAGAGTGAAGACCCGCCGTTCACCTTCAAGGCCATGGTCATCCAGACTCGCTGGCCGGGCGCGACCGCGCAGGAAGTCTCGCGCCAGGTTACCGAACGCATCGAAAAGAAACTGATGGAAACCGGCGAGTACGAGCGCATCGTCTCGTTTTCACGTCCCGGTGAATCGCAGGTGATGTTTATCGCCCGTGACTCGATGCATTCCAAGGATATTCCCGACCTCTGGTACCAGGTGCGCAAGAAGGTCAGCGATATCCGCCAGACCTTGCCGCCGGACATTCAGGGGCCGTTCTTCAACGATGAATTCGGCACCACGTTCGGCAATATCTATGCGCTGACCGGCGATGGTTTCGATTACGCAGTGCTCAAGGATTACGCCGATCGCATCCAGATCCAGCTGCAACGGGTCAAGGACGTCGGCAAGGTCGAGCTGCTCGGTTTGCAGGACGAAAAAATCTGGGTCGAACTGTCCAACGTCAAACTGGCAACCCTCGGTTTACCACTGGCGGCGGTGCAACAGGCGCTGCAAGAACAGAACGCGGTATCGACCGCCGGGTTCTTTGAAACCGGTAGCGAGCGATTGCAGCTACGGGTCTCGGGGAATTTTCAGACAGTCGATGAGATAAGAAACTTCCCGATCCGCGTCGGTGATCGTACGTTCCGCATCTCCGATGTCGCTGATGTGCGGCGCGGTTTCAATGATCCTCCGGCACCGCGCATGCGCTTCATGGGCGAAGACGCGCTGGGTCTGGCAGTCGCGATGAAGGATGGCGGCGATATTCTCGTGCTCGGTAAAGCGCTGGAAGTCGAGTTCTCGCGCATCCAGAAAAACCTGCCGGCCGGCATGCAGTTGCGCAAGGTCTCCGATCAGCCGGCAGCAGTAAAAACCGGGGTTGGCGAGTTCGTCCAGGTGTTGGTCGAAGCGCTGGCGATCGTGTTGCTGGTGAGCTTCTTCTCCCTCGGCGTGCGCACCGGGATGGTCGTCGCGCTGACCATTCCGCTGGTGCTGGCGATGACCTTTGCCTGCATGTATTACCTGGGCATCGGCCTGCACAAGATTTCCCTGGGGGCGCTGGTGCTGGCGCTGGGTCTGTTGGTGGACGACGCGATCATTGCTGTGGAAATGATGGCGATCAAAATCGAGCAGGGCTTCGATCGCATCCGCGCGGCGAGTTACGCCTGGACCAGCACGGCGTTCCCGATGCTCACCGGTACGTTGATCACCGCTGCCGGGTTCTTGCCGATTGCCACCGCGCAATCGGGCACCGGCGAATACACGCGCTCGATCTTTCAGGTGGTGACCATTGCGCTGCTGGCGTCATGGGTGGCGGCGGTGGTGTTTGTGCCGTATCTGGGGGAAAAACTCCTGCCGGATCTGGCGAAAATTCACGCGGCCAAACATGGCTCCGGCGATGGTCAACCCGATCCGTATGGCACGCCGTTTTATCAGCGGGTTCGGCGTCTGGTCGAGTGGTGTGTGGTTCACCGCAAGACTGTGATTGTGCTGACGGTAGGACTGTTTATCGCCTCGGTGATGTTGTTCCGCTTCGTGCCGCAGCAGTTCTTCCCGGCCTCCAACCGGCTGGAGCTGATGGTTGATCTGAAGTTGGCCGAAGGTGCCTCGCTGGCCAATACCGCCGCAGAGGTCAAACGACTGGAAGCGATGCTCAAGGATCACGCCGGCATCGACAACTATGTGGCCTATATCGGCACCGGTTCGCCGCGTTTTTACCTGCCGCTGGATCAGCAATTACCGGCCGTGAGCTTTGCGCAGTTTGTGGTGTTGGCCAAGACCATCGAAGAGCGTGAGGCGCTGCGCAGCTGGTTGATCGCGACGCTTGATGAACAATTCCCGGCCATGCGCTCACGGGTTACGCGCCTGGAAAACGGCCCGCCGGTAGGTTATCCGGTGCAGTTCCGGGTGACCGGTGAACACATCGAAGAAGTCCGCGCGCTGGCGCGAAAAGTTGCGGCCAGGGTTCGTGAGAATCCGCATGTGGTCAACGTGCATCTGGATTGGGAAGAGCCGAGCAAAGTCGTGTACCTGAACATTGATCAGGACCGCGCGCGGGCGCTCGGTGTGAGCACGGCCAATCTGGCGAAATTCCTGCAGAGTTCGTTGACCGGGTCGAGTGTCAGTCAGTATCGCGAAGACAATGAGTTGATCGAGATTCTGCTGCGCGGCACGGTGCATGAGCGTACTGAGTTGTCGCTGTTGCCGAGCCTGGCGGTGCCGACGGATAACGGTCGCAGTGTGGCGTTATCGCAGGTTGCGACGTTGGAATACGGCTTCGAAGAGGGGATTATCTGGAGCCGCAATCGTCTGCCGACGGTGACGGTGCGGGCGGATATTTATGGCAAGGAGCAGCCGGCGACGCTGGTGAAGCAGATCATGCCGACGCTGGACCCGGTTCGTGCTGAATTGCCTGACGGCTATTTGCTGGAGGTCGGTGGCACGGTGGAGGATTCCGAGCGTGGGCAGAAGTCGGTGAATGCCGGGGTGCCGATGTTCATCGTCGTGGTGCTGACGTTGCTGATGGTGCAGTTGCGCAGTTTTTCGCGCACGGCGATGGTGTTCTTGACGGCGCCGCTGGGGTTGATCGGGGTGGTGCTGTTTTTGCTGGTGTTCCGTCAGCCGTTCGGGTTTGTGGCGATGTTGGGGACGATTGCGTTGTCCGGGATGATCATGCGCAATTCGGTGATTCTGGTGGATCAGATCGAGCAGGATATTGCCTCGGGACTGAGGCCTTGGCAGGCGATTATCGAGGCGACGGTGCGGCGGTTTCGGCCGATTGTGTTGACGGCTTTGGCGGCGGTGTTGGCGATGATTCCGTTGTCGCGCAGTGTGTTTTTCGGGCCGATGGCGGTGGCGATCATGGGCGGGTTGATTGTTGCTACGGCGTTGACGCTGTTGTTTTTGCCGGCGTTGTATGCGGCTTGGTTCAGGGTTCGGCGGGAATCCGTTTGAGCTTGGCGGCCTTTGCGCCGACCATGCTCTGGGTGTTCTTTGTGAATATCCGTTTCTGCGGGGGTTGCCGCTGGCGGTTTCGCTTTTACAGCGAGTCCCTTTGGCAAACGCCCCAAAGGAACCAAAGGTCTGTGCCCTGACGTCCGGCCCTCGCTAAGGCTCGGGTTCCTTCGTTCCGGGTTCATCCGGGGGCATCGTCTACGGTTTGCTGCGCTGCACCTCCCTCGATGCTTTCCCCGTATGAATCCCTCCACTCAGCCTCCCGACGGGCTCTAAGATCAAAAGCAGGCGAGCTGACACTCGGCCTAGTGTTGGCGCGGGTTTGATTTCATGTAGGAGCTGCCGAAGGCTGCGATCTTTTGATCTTGTCTTTGATACAGATACTCAAGATCAAAAGATCGCAGCCTTCGGCAGCTCCTACATGGGACGTTACAACGTGCCGAAGACTTTCTTCGCCAGACTCGTCGCCGCAGCGGCCGGGTTCTGGCGGATGGTTTCTTCCTGTTTGCCGATCATTTCGAACAAGCCATTCAGCGCCTGCTCGGTCACGTAGTTTTCGACGTTCGCGCTCTTCGCATCGACCACACCGAACGCTGCGGCCTGGCCGGCAAACGAGTTGTACTTCTGCGCCACGCCAACCTTGTCGGTCGCCTGTTTGACGATTGGCAGGAACTTGGCGCGGATTTGTTCGCGGCTGGATTTGTCGAGGTATTGCGTGGCCGAATCCTGGCCGCCGCTGAGGATGCCTTTCGCGTCGGCGACGCTCATTTTTTTCACGGCGTCGACGAGGATTGGCTGGGCCTGGGTCACTGCACTTTCCGCCGCTTTGTTCATCGCGGTTTCCAGCTCTTCAACCTGGGCGCCCATGCCGAAGGCTTTCATTTTGCTGGCAGCTTTGCCGAGTTTGCCCGGCAGTTCGATTTTCACCTCCGGGTTGTTACTGAAGCCGCCCGGGGTGCCGAGTTGTTTGACGGCGATTTGCGCGCCTTGGGTCAAGGCATCCTTGAGGCCACCGGTGGCGTCTTTTTGCGACAGGTCACTGAGCGACAGCGCCATGGCGTTGGCGCAGATCATCAAGCCCGCGCAGAGGCCGGCGAAGCGTAGGGTAGGGCGGAGCATGGTGGCTTCCTTGTACGTTAAAAGCGATTAGCGAATGGCGTCGACGCGGATTTTCAGCGGCTGCGGATCGTTGCCGTCGAGTTGCACGGCGTGGTTCTCGGTGGTGATGAACATCAGCTCACCGTTGACTTCAATGCGCGCGCTGACCGAATAGCGGTGGCCGGGTTTGACCTGGGCCGGATCGTAGTTCAAATGGAACGGCAGTGGCACCTGGCCTTTGATCGGGCCTTTCTGTTCATCGAGCACGACCGCCGGGGCGTCGGCGAGGGAAACGTCTTGCAGGCTCACGCTCAGGGTCGCGCTCGGTGGCAGGGCGATGCGCTGCAGGTAGAACACTTCGCCATCGAGGCCGACCTTGCCGGCGGGGGTGGTCGATTGGCAGGCGCTCAACAGCGTGGCGGCAGCGAGAAGGGTGATCTTTTTCATGGGTGAACTCCGTAGCAAAGGCACCAGATTACGTCTGGTGCCGAAGACAATTTAACGGATATCCACTTGAGAGTCTCGTGTGCGTCTGTCGAGTGTTTTTTGAATTAAACGATAAAGACTATTTCGAGTGGAACCGTTTCGACATGAGGTTCACTGTTGTGCATGGACACCGAAAAATAATGGTCGGCTCTTACCATAAGGGTCGGATCTGGATCATCTGCAAAACTCAGGTGTTTGCCATCTTCTGTTTGCACTCGGCTGGGTTGCCAGATATTTAAAACAATGTGGAAGGCTTTGCTGGTGTCTTGCGGATCCTGGTGTGTTGTAAAGTCGCCACCCAGCGCGTTGGAACTGAAGCTTTCATCGAATGTTGTAATGAGGAGTTGTTCTTCGAGGTTGTCGTTGATTTCGTAAATAAACTCTTCCAGCGCCAAGTGGTCGCCAAGTCCGTAGGGCACGCTTTCTATGTTGTAACTGAATTTAATGGTTTTGTTCATGATAACTTCCTTGTTTGGATTGCTAGTTGCGCGGAAGCAAAATCCTAACAGTACTTCGGAAGTCTGAGTGGGTGGTTGTGTTTCGATATTTGTTGTTGAAAAGTTCAAGTTGAGTTGTAAATAGAGTTGTAAGTAGAGAGAACATCCCTGTTCGCTCTACTTGCTAGCCATTGTGCTATCAGGCAAGTTCTGCCGCATCTTCACTGCGATGCAACGCGACCTGGCGGATCGACAAACGAATATCCGCCGGCAACACACGTTTGGCCGCACCTTCGGCCAATTCACCGAGCAGTTCGTGGTAGCTGAGCTTGCCGGCCTCGTCGCGACGCAGCACGTCGAGGTCGAGCAAGGTCTGGATGAAGTGACGGAACAAGCTCTTGTCGAAGAACTCCGGGGCGTTGAGGCCATGGAGGATCGACAGACGCTGGGCCATGACCGTGCAGAGGTCTTCCAGTTCTTCGGCGCTGATGCTGTTCTGGCCACTGTTGAGCAGCAAGGACACGGTCATGTAGAAACGTTGCAGGGTCTGCGCGATGCTCTTCGACAGCAGCGTAAGCAGCACGAAATGCCGCGAACTCGGTGCCGGACGCAGGTAGACATCCTTCTCGAAACGCAGCAAGCCTTGCTCGACGAACGCCTCCAGCCATTGATCGACCACACCGTCGAGTTCATCCAGCGTCCAGCGAATAAACAGCTCCGACTGCAAGTACGGGTACAGCGCGCGGGTGTAGCGCAGGATCTGTTCGCGGCTCATGCGCGACGCACTCTGGAAGAAGCTCGCCAGCAGCGCCGGCAGGGCGAAGATGTGCAGCACGTTGTTGCGGTAGTACGTCATCAGGACGGCGTTCTGCTCATCCAGATACAGAATCTTGCCCAGCGCATCGTTCTGCTCGGCGAGCAGGTCCATGTCTTTTACATGCTCGATCAACGCGCGGCCGTCGCCTTCCGGCAGCGTGGTGTGCGGCGAATACGGGACTTTGCGCAGCAGCGCCAGATACAGATCCAGCACTCGCGCCATGGCGCGATCATCGAGCGCCAGACGCGTAGTCGACAGCAGCGCCAGCGCTACCAGATTGACCGGGTTGATCGCCGCCGCTTCGTTCAAATGCTGCGCGACCTTCTCGCCGAGGCGGTTGGTGGTTTCGTTGAGCCACGCCGGTTTGTACTGCGGGCCGAGTTCCTGCTGGCGCCAATCCGGTTGCTCGGCGTCGAGGAATTCCGCCAGCTTGATCGGCTCGCCGAAGTTCACCGCGACTTGACCGAAGCGCTGCTTCAGCGCGCCGATGACTTTGAAAATGTCGAAGATCGATTCTTTCTTCTTGCTCGCCCCGCGCAGTTCGCCGAGGTAGGTACGTCCCTCCAGCACGCGCTCGTAACCGATGTACACCGGTACAAACACGATAGGCATGCGCGACGAACGCAGGAAGCTGCGCAGGGTGATCGCGAGCATGCCGGTTTTCGGTTGCAGCATGCGCCCGGTGCGCGAGCGGCCGCCCTCGACGAAGTACTCGACCGGGAAGCCTTTGGTGAACAGGGTGTGCAGGTATTCGTTGAACACCGAGGTGTACAGCGGATTGCCCTTGAACGTGCGGCGCATGAAGAACGCGCCGCCACGCCGCAGCAGGCTGCCGATCACCGGCATGTTCAAGTTGATCCCGGCGGCGATGTGCGGCGGGGTCAGGCCGTTGCGGAACAGCAGGTACGACAGCAGCAGGTAGTCGATGTGGCTGCGGTGGCACGGCACGTAGATCACTTCGTGACCCTGGGCGACCTTCTGCACGCCTTCGATGTGGTTGACCTTGATGCCGTCGTAAATCTTGTTCCAGAACCAGCTCAGTACTACTTCAAGGAAACGAATCGCGGTGTAGGTGTAATCCGAGGCGATCTCGTTGCCGTAGCGCAAGGCCTGAGCCTTGGCTTTCTCCGGGGAGATGTTTTCGCGCTCGGCTTCGTCGAGGATCGCTTGCTTGACCAGTGGCTGGTTGAGCAGACCTTTGACCAGGTTGCGACGGTGGGAAATGTCCGGGCCGATGACCGCTGCTTTCAGATTGCGGAAGTGCACGCGCAGGATCCGCAGGGCCATGCGCACAGTGCGCTCGTGGCCCTTGTTGTGCTCGATCAGCTCGCGCAGGTGAATCGGTGCGGAGAATTGCACGCGGGTTTTGCGACCGAGAACAATGATGCTCAGCAGCCGACGCAGACGCCCGGTGACGGCCCAGCTGTCGGCGAACAGCAGCTTCCATGGACTGTTTTCGCTGTCGGGCGACTGGCCCCAGAACACGCTGACCGGAATGATCTGCGCGTCTTCGGCAGCGTTCTGGGTGAGGGCGCTCACGAGGCGAGTAAGGGTCGGTGGTGCGCCGCGTTTGTCCTGGCGCCCGAGCCAGTCCGGGTCCGGCGTCAGGTAGAAAAACGCCGCCGGTTCAATCAGCGAACCCACCGACACCGGCAGCACCGGACGCGGCAGGCCGGCCTTGGTGCACTCAGTGTCGACCACCGCCAGATCAGTCAACGAGGGGTTTTGCAGGACGTAGAACACCGGACGACTGCGGTCGAGGTTGAGGGTGAACGACGACTGGTTGATCGTCTCCGAGCGAACCCAGAGGTACAACAGTCGGCGCAAGGTGCCAAACACAAGACGACGGAACGGGGAGCGGGTCATACGGCTTCTGCGTGAGTGGATAAAACCGAGCGTTTGCTCGGGCGGTCGATAGTGTGCCGTATTGGACGAAAATCGGCAAAAAAGCGGCGAAGTAATCTCCTGTTGAGACTTTTCGCACCTGTCATATACTCGGCGGTCTGTCGCCGGGGCCCTTTTATGGACGTCGGACGCAGGTTGATGTTCCGCAAAGGCTTTCCTGCGAAAAGCCTGTTCAATAATAAAAAAGGAGTATGAACAGATGGCAACCCGTGAAACCGGCAACGTGAAGTGGTTCAACGACGCCAAGGGCTACGGCTTTATCCAGCGCGAAGACGGGGTGGACGTGTTCGTGCACTACCGCGCGATTCGCGGCGAAGGGCATCGGTCGCTGACTGAAGGCCAGCAGGTCGAGTACGCGGTGATTACTGGCGAGAAGGGTTTGCAGGCTGAGGATGTTGTAGGCCTGTAACCTTGAAGATCAAAAGATCGCAGCCTTCGGCAGCTCCTACAGGTGTACACATGACCCTGTAGGAGCTGCCGAAGGCTGCGATCTTTTGTGTTTAAGCGGTTTTCCAGGTGATTTCTTCTTCACCGTCTTCGCTGATGCGCATCCAGCGATCCGCCGTTTCCTCGCCTTCTTCCTCAACCCACGTCCCCGGCGCGCAACGCACTTCCACGTTCAGCGCAGCAAATGCCGCGCGGGCGCAGGCGATGTCGTCGTCCCATGGCGTCTGGTCGCTTTCCAGGTACAGGCTGTTCCACTTGCCCACGGCTTTCGGCAGCCAGGTCACCGGCACATTACCGGCCTTGCACTTGTAGGTCTGACCTTTCTGTACCCAGTCGGTGCATGGGCCCAATGCGGCGCCCAGCCAGGCCGAAATGGCCTTGTGGTCGACGTCGGCGTCTTTCAGGTAAATCTCGATGTCCGGTTGGCGCATGGATGTCCTCACTGCGGGTCTGAAAAATCCACTCGCGGATTTAGCCGGCCCCGGGCACTCGCCCGAGACCAAAAGTTATTGAAGAACGAAATAATCGTAGCGCATCGACACGGTGGTCTCGAACGGCTCGGCCTGTTCGATCACCGCCGCGCGACGCTCGGCGCTGGCGCGCCAGCCGTGGGGTGTCATCGCCAACAGGTTGGCGCGATCCTCGGGCTTGTCCAGCGTCAGCTTGAATTCCAGGGTTTCACTGTGCGCCAGCGCCATGCCTTCCGGCACCAGGGCCAGATGCTTGTCGTCGGTGTACTCGCGCACTTCGTCGTACAGGCGTTCGCGCAGTTCCATCAGATGGCCGCTGGTCGGGCCGACTTTCATCAGACCGCCGCCGACGCTGAGCAATCGCTTGGCTTCTTCCCAATCCAGCGGGCTGAAAACGCTGGCGAGAAACTGGCAACTGCCCGACGCCAACGGCACGCGGGCCATGCTGGCGATCAACCAGCTAATCGCCGGGTTGCGTTTGCAAGCGCGTTTGACCGCTTCACGGGAGATGTCCAGCGCGTAGCCATCGGCGTTCGGCAGGGCCTCGGCGATTTGCGCGGTGTAATAACCCTCGCCACAGCCGATGTCGACCCAACGGCCCGGCGCATAACTCGCCGCCAGCTCGGCCAGACGCTTGGCCACCGGCGCGTAATGGCCGGCGTTCAAAAAGTCGCGGCGCGCCTCGACCATGGCCTGGTTGTCGCCAGGGTCGCGGCTGTTCTTGTGCTGCACCGGCAGCAGGTTCAGATAACCTTGGCGCGCACGGTCGAAGCGGTGGCCGGCGGGGCAGACCACGCCGTTGTCCACCGCATTCAGCGGCTCACTGCAGATCGGACACGCGAGCATCAGGCGAGCAACTTGATCAGGGTCTGATAGTAGATCTCGGTCAGTACGTCGAGATCCGCCGCCAGCACGCGTTCGTTGACCTGGTGGATGGTCGCGTTGACCGGGCCCAGTTCAACAACCTGTGTGCCCATGGTCGCGATGAAACGGCCATCGGAGGTACCGCCGCTGGTCGACGCTTTGGTCTCGCGACCGGTGATGTCCTTGATGCTCGCCGACACCGCGTCGAGCAGTGCGCCCGGTTCGGTGAGGAACGGCAGACCGGACAGCGCCCAGTCGATGTGCCAGTCCAGATCGTGTTTGTCGAGGATGTCGGCCACGCGTTTCTGCAGGCCTTCGACGGTTGATTCGGTGGAGAAGCGGAAGTTGAACACCGCTACCAGATCGCCCGGAATCACGTTGGTCGCGCCGGTGCCGGAGTTGACGTTGGAGATCTGGAAACTGGTCGGCGGGAAGAAATCGTTGCCGTGATCCCAATGTTCGGCGGCCAGTTCGGCCAGCGCCGGAGCGGCGAGGTGGATCGGGTTCTTCGCCAGATGCGGGTAAGCGACGTGACCCTGAATGCCTTTAACGGTGAGCTTGGCACCGAGCGAGCCGCGACGGCCGTTTTTCACCACGTCGCCCACCAGCGTGGTGCTCGACGGTTCGCCGACGATGCACCAGTCCAGACGCTCGTTACGCGCGGCCAGACGCTCGACCACAGCCTTGGTGCCGTGGTGCGCCGGGCCTTCTTCGTCGCTGGTGATCAAGAACGCGACTTTGCCTTTGTGATTCGGGTAGTCGGCGACGAAGCGCTCGGCGGCCACGGTCATCGACGCCAGGCTGCCTTTCATGTCCGCCGCGCCACGGCCGCAGAGCATGCCGTGTTCATCGATCAGCGCGTTGAACGGGTCGATCTGCCACGCGGTGACCGGGCCGGTCGGCACCACGTCGGTGTGGCCGGCGAAGCACAGCACCGGGCCGTCGTTGGTGCCGTGGGTCGCCCAGAAGTTATCCACATCTTCGATGCGCATCGGCTCGAGGCTGAAACCGGCATCGCCCAGGCGCTGCATCATCTGCTTCTGGCAATCGGCGTCGACCGGCGTCACGGACGGACGGCGGATCAGGTCGATGGCGAGTTGGAGGGTCGGCGAAAGGTCGGCGTGGGCCGTCATGTAATAACTCCGGGGTGCGCACGGTAAACCTGTAGGAGCTGCCGCAGGCTGCGATCTTTTGATTTTGTTTCTTGAAATCAACAGCGAGATCAAAAGATCGCAGCCTGCGGCAGCTCCTACCGAGTTTGTTGGCATTGAAAAAGGCGACCATTCTAATGCAAAACGGCGACCCGAAGGCCGCCGTTTGACGTTATGCAACAACCAATCAAGCGGCGGCAGGCTCAGGTTTGGCCGCAGGTTTCGGTAGCGACGACAGGAACGCCATGATCAGCGCCGCCAGATACGGCAGCGACTGCACCAGCAGCATCACCACCCAGAAACGCATGTCGTTGCTCGGCATGCCGTTGACCAGGTAGATCCCCAGCGCCGCGCCCCACAACAGCAGCATGATGAACAGCTCTTCACGCGCTTCGGAAATCGCCACCCAGAAACCATGGTTGTCGGCGTTTTTCGGTGTGCGGAAGAACGGAATGCTGGTGGTGAAGAAGCCGTACAGCACCGCTTTGGCGATGGTGTGCGACAACGCCAGCCCGGCCAGCGCGGCGCAGAAGGCATCTTTCAGGTTCACGCCGACGGCGCGACGGTAGAGGAAGATGATCTTGCCGACCTTGAACACGAACAGCGCCAGCGGCGGAATTGCAAAGATCAGCAGCGGCGGATCGACCCGCTGCGGCACGATGATCATCGCCGCCGACCACAACAGCGCGCCGACGGTGAAGAAGATGTTCATCCCGTCCGCCACCCACGGCAACCAGCCCGCGAGGAAGTGGTAACGCTGGCCGCGTGTCAGTTCGGTGTCCTTGCCGCGCAGCAGGCTGCGGGTGTGGCGCTTGATGATCTGAATCGCACCGTAAGCCCAGCGGAAGCGCTGCTTTTTGAAGTCGATAAACGTATCCGGCATCAGACCCTTGCCGTAGCTGTCGTGGTAATACGCCGCCGACAGGCCTTTTTCGAACACGCGCAGACCGAGTTCGGCGTCTTCACAGATGCACCAGTCAGCCCAACCCAATTCTTCCAGAACCGACCGACGGGTCATGGTCATGGTGCCGTGCTGAATGATCGCGTCACGGTCGTTACGAGTGACCATGCCGATGTGGAAGAAGCCTTTGTATTCGGCGTAGCAGAGCTTCTTGAAGGTGCTTTCGTTCTGGTCGCGATAATCCTGCGGCGACTGCACCACCGCGATTTTCGGGTCGGCAAAGTGCGGCACCATGTGCTTCAGCCAGTTCGGGTGCACGCAGTAATCGGAGTCGATTACGGCGATCACTTCGGCGTCTTTGGCGGTGTGCGGAATCAGGTAGTTCAGCGCGCCGCCCTTGAAACCGGCCAGGGGCGAAACGTGGAAAAACTTGAAGCGCGGGCCGAGGGTTTCGCAGTAGTCACGCACCGGTTCCCACACCGCCGGGTCCTTGGTGTTGTTGTCGATGATCAGGACTTCGTAGTCCGGATAATCGAGGGCGGCGAGGGCGTCGAGGGTCTGTTTGACCATCTCCGGCGGCTCGTTGTAGCACGGCACGTGGATCGAGACTTTCGGCCGATAGCTGGAGTCGCCTTCGACCGGCAGGAATTCGCGCCGACGCTTGTGAATCCACACCGCTTCGGCCAGTTCATGCGCCTCCGTCAGCAAGACGATAAACACCCCGAGCGCACCGAGCGCCAACAGGAAGCCCACCGTCAAACTAAACCACGTGCTGTATTGCAGGCTGTAGTCGTAACCGATCCACACCAGCACCGATCCGCAAAGGAAGGCGATAAAGGTCAGGAAGATCCGCCCACGCTGACGCAGGGCCGAGCCGTCGATCATCAACAGGGTCAGCGACAGCAGCGCCAGCACCACCGAACCGATCGCCAGCACGCGCCATTGCGGAATCGCCACGACCGGGCCTTCGAAGTTGAATTTCTGCTGACGCGCGGCGTTGAACACGCCCCAGTACGCGCCGACCGAACCTTCGTCGCTGGCCTTCCACGGCTGGTCAAACGCTTCGATCACGAAGTAGTTGAAGCCTTGGCGGTTGAGCTTGTTGACCAGGTTGCGCAGGTAGATCGCTTGATCCGCCGGCGATGCATCGGCGCCACCGCGCATGCGACCGTTGCTCGGCCAGCCGACCTCGGAGAGCAGCAGCGGTTTTTTCGGGAAGAGCTTTTTCAGGTCGCGGGCGCGGTCGAAAACGAACTGCCCGGCCTTGTCGACCGGAATAAATTCCCAGTACGGCAGAACGTGCGCAGCGATCAGATCCACGTGCTTGGCCAGCTCTGGGTGTTCTTCCCAGACGTGCCATTGCTCGGAGGTGGTCACCGGCACTTTCACCGCAGCGCGCACACGATCGAGCAATACGCTCAGCTCTTGCGCAGTGATTTCCTTACGGAAGATCGCTTCGTTACCGACCACCACGCGAACCACGCTACGCGAAGTATTGGCCAGTTCGATGGCGCGGGTGATTTCCCGTTCGTTGCGTTCCTGATCGGGGCTGATCCAGATCCCCAGCGTCACGCGCAGGCCGAATTCTTCAGCGAGTTTCGGGATGTCTTGCAGCGAACCGTCGACCGAGTAGATGCGGATGTTGTCCGTCAGCTTGCTCATGATCTCCAGGTCGCGGCGCATTTCTTCGTCAGACGGATACTGATCCTTCTGCGGATATTGTCCCTGCTGGAACGGCGAATAGGAGAAACCGGAGATCTGCTCCGGCCAGTTCGGCGCGGAAACCGGGCGATTGATCAGCGCCCAGAAACCGGTGAACAGGGCAGCGATTGCCAGAACCACCACCAGGTTGAGTCCAAATTTACGCGATGACATAGCTATTTCGGGTTCCAAAGGCTGTGGAACGAAGGATCGGTCGGCTAGACGCCCGAGGGGCGCGCATCCTACACCGGCAGTCCGCCAGTCGTACATCTGACAGGGAAATGCCCGACATTGGGCAGCCGACTTTGACTTAAGTTCTTACACTTGTAGCTCGAAGCTTAAAACTTGTCGCTGTGTAGCCCTATAATGCGCGCCGGTTTTTGGGGTAATGGTCATGAGTACAGAAGATCCGCGGTTTGCAGGCATCGCCCGTTTGTATGGCATCGAAGGCCTGGCGCGTTTGCGCGCGGCGCATGTGGCGATCGTCGGCGTCGGTGGCGTCGGTTCCTGGGCGGCGGAAGCCATGGCCCGTTGTGGCGTCGGCGAGATTTCGCTGTTCGACTTAGATGACGTCTGCGTCAGCAACGCCAATCGCCAGTTGCACGCGCTGGACAGCACCGTCGGCAAGCCCAAGGTCGAGGTGATGGCCGAGCGTCTGCGCGGGATCAACCCGGATTGCACCGTGCACGCGGTGGCCGACTTCGTCACCCGCGAAACCATGGCCGAATACATCACGCCGAACATCGACTGCGTGATCGACTGCATCGACGCGGTCAACGCCAAGGCTGCGCTGATCGCCT
This sequence comes from Pseudomonas sp. PB103, assembly GCF_009764635.1. Lineage (NCBI taxonomy): Bacteria > Pseudomonadati > Pseudomonadota > Gammaproteobacteria > Pseudomonadales > Pseudomonadaceae > Pseudomonas > Pseudomonas sp. PB103. Next base: position 27,402 of record NZ_RWIL01000054.1, read on the forward strand.
GGTGCAAGCGCCGCAAGATTCAGATCATCACCACGGGCGGCGCCGGTGGGCAGATTGATCCGACGCTGATTCAGGTGTGCGACCTCAACCGTACGTTCAACGACCCGCTGGCCTCGAAAGTGCGTTCGACGCTGCGCCGTGATTACGGTTTTTCGCGCACCGTGACCCGTCATTACAGCGTGCCGTGTGTGTTTTCCACCGAGCAACTGCGTTATCCGAAGCCGGATGGCAGCATTTGTTTGCAGAAGAATTTTGTCGGTGACGGCGTGAAGTTGGACTGCGCGGGTGGATTTGGCGCGGTGATGATGGTCACGGCGACGTTTGGCATGGTTGCGGCGACCAAGGCTGTGGACAAGATTGTCGCGGGTGTTCGGCGCCCGGCGGAGCGGGTCAAACCTCAGGTTTGATCTGAGTGGCTGATGGCCTCATCGCTGGCAAGCCAGCTCCCACAGGTATTGGGTAAGTTCACTGCAGCTATGAACACCATAGAGCCCTGTGGGAGCTGGCTTGCCAGCGATGGCGATTAAAGGGCCAGCTCATTCATTCGCTGGAGCACGGCATTCAGGCCATTGCTGCGCGAGGGCGATAGCTGGCGCGAAAGGCCGAGCTGATTGAACCAGTCCGGCAGATCAACTTGCTGCAACTCAGCCGCCGACAAGCCGTTAACCCGCAACAGCAACAGCGCCACCAACCCGCGAATCATCCGCGCATCGCTACTCGCCGCGAACTGCCAGTGACCATCACGCAATTCCCCCACCAGCCATACCTGACTCTCACAGCCATGCACCCGGTTGGCCTCGCACTTGTCGGCATCGCCAAGCGGCGGTAGACGCTCACCAAACTGCATCAACAACCGCGCCCGCTGTTCCCAGCCTGCGGCATTCTGAAAAGTCTGCAGCGCTTCGGCGGCTTCGACCGGCAAGCTCATCGCAACAGCTCCAGCGCCTGATCCAGCGCTTCAAAGAACCGTTCCAGATCCTCCGAATCGTTGTACAACGCCAGCGACACACGAATCGCCCCGGCCAGCTCGAAGCTTTTCAGCAACGGCATCGCGCAATGATGCCCGGCGCGCACGGCAATACCTTGTTCGGTCAGCAAGTGCGCCAGATCAGCGTTGTGCACGCCTTCGACGATGAAACTCGCCAGCGCCAGTTGCGGCTTGCCGAGCAGGCGAATGCCGTTACGCGCCGCGAGGCCACGCAGCAAATAATCATGCAGCGCCACTTCGTGGGCCGACACCGCGTCCTGATCCAGCCCGGCCAGGTAATCGAGCGTCGCGCCGAGGCCGATCACGCTGGCAATCGGCGGCGTGCCCGCTTCAAAACCCAGCGGAGCAGGGCGGAAGCGCGCGTCGTGATAGTTGGCTTCCAGCACCATTTCGCCGCCAAACTGCCAAGGCTTCAACTGCTCAAGCGCAGCGTTGCGCCCGAACAGCACGCCCAAACCATCCGGCCCATACAGCTTGTGACTGGAAAACACATAGAAGTCGCAACCCAGCACTTGCAGGTCATGTCGACCGTGAACCACACCTTGCGCGCCATCGACCACGGTCAACGCGTTTTGCGCCTTGGCCATGCCCAGCAGCGCCGGCAATGGCTGCCAGGCGCCGAGCACGTTGGACAACTGACTGACCGCCAGCAATCGCGTGCGCGGGCCAATCAAATGCACAGCCGCAGCGAGGTCGATCAAGCCGTCGGCATCCAGCGGCAAAATCACCAGTTTCAGGTTGCGCCGTTGCGCCAGTTGCTGCCACGGCAGCAGGTTGGCGTGATGCTCCAGGGCGCTGATGACAATTTCATCGCCCGGGTGGAAAAGATGTTCCAGGCCATAAGCCAGGAGATTCAGCGCGCTGGTGGCGCCGTGGGTAAAGATGATCTGCCCGCTGTCACCGGCATTCAGCCACTGCGCAACCTTGCGCCGACTGTCCTCAAACGCCTGCGTCGCGTGAGCGCCGGGCAGGTGTTGCGCACGGTGCACATTGGCCGCGCCATTGGCGTAGTAATGCGTCAGCGCGTCGAGCAGGGCCTGGGGTTTTTGCGTGGTGGCGGCGTTGTCCAGATAGGTCTGGTCTTGCCGTTGCAGCGCGGCGATGGCCGGGAAATCGGCACGCCAGGGGGAGGGAATCATCATCTGTTCAGCCCTGTGAACTTGGGCGGATATACACCGCCCCTTGTAGGAGCCGAGCTTGCTCGTGAAGCTTTTGGCGGCCTCAAGGACGCCTTCGCGAGCAAGCTTTGCTCCTACAGAAGTCGGATTAGGCTGCTTAGTTGTGAGCGTGCAGCGCTTCGTTCAGTTCGATCGCCGATTTGTGGGTTTTGCATTCCACAGCACCGGTTTCCGAATTGCGACGGAACAGCAGGTCAGCCTGACCGGCCAGCTCGCGCGCCTTCACAACTTTAACCAGATTGTTGTTTTCGTCGAGCAGCGCAACCTTGGTGCCGGCGGTCACGTACAGGCCCGACTCAACAGTGTTGCGGTCGCCCAATGGAATACCGATACCGGCGTTGGCGCCGATCAGGCAGCCTTCGCCAACCTTGATGACGATGTTGCCGCCGCCCGACAGGGTGCCCATGGTCGAGCAACCGCCGCCCAGATCGGAACCTTTGCCGACGAATACGCCAGCTGAAACGCGGCCTTCGATCATGCCCGGGCCTTCGGTGCCGGCGTTGAAGTTGATGAAACCTTCGTGCATCACGGTGGTGCCTTCACCGACGTAAGCGCCCAGACGCAGACGCGCCGCGTCAGCGATACGCACGCCGGCCGGAACCACGTAGTCGGTCATTTTCGGGAACTTGTCCACCGAGAATACTTCCAGCAGGTCGCCACGCAGGCGAGCTTCCAGTTGCAGTTCGGCCAGTTCGCTCAGGTCGATGGCGCCCTGGCTGGTCCAGGCAACGTTCGGCAGCAAAGGGAAGATCCCGGCCAGGCTCACGCCATGCGGCTTGACCAGACGGTGCGACAGCAGGTGCAGCTTGAGGTAAGCCTCAGGCGTCGAGGTCAGCTGTGCATCTTCGGCCAACAGAGTGGCGACCAGCGGCTTGTGGCTCTCGGCCAGACGGGTCAGCAGCTTGCCTTGTACGGCGTCGATGGCTTTCACGGCTTCAGCCAGTTGCGCCGCCTGAGCGGTGGTGAAGGTGATGGCCTGGTTGCCTTCGGTGTAACCGAGGATCGGCGCGACAGCGGCGACCAGTTCGGCCGATGGGTTGAGCAGTGGCTGTGCGTAGAACACTTCCAGCCACGCGCCTTGACGGTTCTGAGTGCCGACACCAAAGGCGATGCTGAACAGGGAATTGGACATGTAAATACACCTCTACAAAGAGTGACGGGCTGCTTACTTCAGAGCGGCCGCGTAGATATCTGGCTTGAAGCCAATCAGGGTTCGGTCACCGAGATCGAGCACCGGGCGCTTGATCATCGAGGGTTGAGCGAGCATCAGCTCGATGGCTTTCGACTGGTCGAGATCGGCTTTGCGTTCGTCGTCGAGTTTGCGAAAGGTCGTGCCTGCGCGGTTCAACACCGTTTGCCAGCCGTGTTCGTCACACCATTGGCTCAGGTGCTCACGGTCAATGCCGGCGGTCTTGTAGTCGTGAAAGTCATAGCTGACAGCGTGTTCATCAAGCCAGGTGCGCGCCTTTTTCATGGTGTCGCAGGCTTTGATGCCGAAAAGGTGCAACGTTTTACTTGAAACGGTCAAGGAATTGCCCCCTTTACAGGTGCTGGAGAAAAATGGTGACGGATTATGCCATGACCCTTCGGCGAATACGCAAAACCCTGTAGGAGCTGTCGAGTGAAACGAGGCTGCGATCTTTTGATTGTGTCTTTAAAGATCAAAAGATCGCAGCGTGCCGCAGCTCCTACACATTGTTTTGCGGACATCATTTGGGGCGTGTGCGACATAGGTGCAAACGCCAGACGCATGCTAAGCGGCTAATATGGCAGTTCAACGCTGTCGATTGTCTGAGATTTCCGCTTTATGCAAACTGCTTATACCGTCCTGATCCTGCTGATGCTGGTCAGCGTTTCGCGTCTGGTTGGACGGGTCATTCCGCTGCCGCTGCCTTTGGTGCAAATCGCCGCTGGCGCCTTGCTGGCATGGCCGACGCTGGGTCTGCACGTCGCCCTCGACCCCGAACTCTTCCTGTTTCTGTTCCTGCCGCCGCTGCTGTTTTCTGATGGCTGGCGCATGCCCAAACGCGAATTCTGGCATCTGCGCGGGCCGATTCTGACGCTGGCGGTGGGCCTCGTGCTGTTCACCGTGGTCGGCGCCGGTTACTTCATTCACTGGTTATTGCCGACGATTCCGTTGCCCGTGGCTTTCGCCTTGGCGGCCGTGTTGTCGCCGACCGACGCCGTGGCCGTCTCGGCTATTTCGCAGAACCGCTTGCCGACCCCGCTGATGCACATCCTGCAGGGCGAGGCGCTGATGAACGACGCCTCGGGCCTGGTGACGTTCAAGTTCGCCTTGGCCGCAGCCATCACCGGGGTGTTCTCGCTGACCAACGCCAGCCTGACCTTTGTCGTGGTGGCGCTCGGTGGTCTGGCGGTCGGCGTGGCGTTGAGCTGGCTGGTCGGGCGCCTGCGCTCGTGGATGATTGCGCGTGGCTGGGATGATCCCGCGACCCACGTGGTGTTCATGTTGCTGCTGCCGTTCGCTGCTTATGTATTGGCTGAACGCCTTGGCGTGTCGGGCATTCTTTCGGCGGTGGCGGCAGGGATGATGCAGAGCTGGCTCGACTTGTTGCCACGCCAGACCAGCACCCGCCTGCTCAATCGCAGCGTCTGGTCACTGTTGGAATTCGCCTTCAACGGCTTGATCTTCCTGCTGCTCGGTCTGCAACTGCCGGACATCATCAAAGCCGTGGTCAGCCATGAACCGACGTTGTGGCCGACATTGTTCTATCGCTGCCTCGACGTCGTGGCGATTTTCCTCGCGTTGGTATTGCTGCGGTTTATCTGGGTGCAGAGTATCTGGCGTTTGTCGGTGTTGCTGCGGCGTTTGCGCGGTAAAGGCGAGCTGACTCAAGTGCCGACCGCACGTTCCTGCTGGCTGCTGACGGTCGGTGGCGTGCGCGGTGCGGTGACGCTGGCGGGTGTGATGTCGGTGCCGATGCTGATGGGCTCGGAGGCATTTCCCGAGCGCGATCTGCTGATCTTCATCGCCGCCGGGGTGATTCTGCTCTCGCTGATTTCGGCGTGCATCGCGCTGCCGCTGTTACTGCGCGGCATCGAAAAGAGTCCGGACGACAAGCGTCGTCAGGAAGTCCGCGATGCCTGGCGCAAAACGGCTGAAGCAGCGATTCACTCACTGGAAACCGAGGAGCTCCCACCGCAGGATGCCGCTCAAGCGGCGCTGGCGGCAGAGCTCAAGGCGCGGATCATGTCTGAATATCGCCATCAACTTGACGTGTTCAACGATTCCGCCGAAGCGCAGGCGATGGCGTTTCAGATGGACTTGCTGGAACGGCGCTTGCGTCTGAAGGCGCTGCGCGCGCAACGCCTTGAGTTGTACAGCTTGAGTCGTCATCACCAGATTGGTGATGACGTATTACGCGAAGTGTTGGGTGAGCTTGATCTAAGTGAGGCGAATCTGGGTCAGGTTAAATAACTGTTTCCAGTGCGTGGTGAGTTACTTGGGGTAGAGCAGGCTCATCATCTTGATGTCTTTGCTGCTGATCGCGTGGTTGATCGGGTTTTCCCAGTCACCCACGGTCAGATCATTCGATACTGGATGATGCATGATCGATTTGCGATCGTAGTCGGTGTAGACCGCTTCGATCGTGTCAAACGGTGTAAACAGATTGAAGTCGACCTGCGCCGGCGTCAGCGGTCCCATCTCGCGGTTCTGGTAATAGTCGTAGACTTTCGGTTTGTCCCACGGGATGTTTGCCTTTGGGTGTTGATGTTCATGCATGGCGCCCAGCGCATGACCAAACTCGTGGGTCACAATGGTTTCAAAGTCTTCGTGATCCGGTTTGACGCCCAGGTTCATCGTTGGCCAATCCGGATGAATCAGCAATGCATCGGTGCCGAGCATGGAACTGTTGAAGTTGTTTTTGGTGGCGATACGAATATCACCCTGCGTGTCGTCGACAAACTCGAAACTCAAATTGATGTACGGAATCCAGCGAACAGCGGCTTCCATGATCATTCGTTTATGATCGGGATCGGGATTGTCGATAAACGCGATGGTCAGCGTCCGGCCATTGGCCCAGAGCTTTGAGTAGTTGATCAAGGAACGTTTGCGTCGACTGCCCGAGCCGGACTGTGCATTGGCAGGGTTTTCATTAATGGCAGCTGCATAAGCCGCTGCATCATCTGGCCATTGCATGAGTTGGCAATCCTGAAGATCATTCATCTTTTGCTTCTTCCTTGAAGTTGAATTTATTGCGATGAAGTTCGCAACCCAAGATTAAGTCGTGAGCGTCAGGAGGGGGAGTTATTAGTTGTCTTGAAACGTAACTTGGCAGAGCAAGTTACCGTGCCAGATTGCCTGGCACGGTATTGCGGATTATTGCTGGCGAGTGATAAACGCGCGAATGCGTTCCGCCGCTTCAACACATTCCGCCAGCGGTGCAACAAGGGCCATGCGCACTCGGCCGGCGCCCGGATTTACGCCGTCAACATCCCGGGAAAGGTAAGAACCTGGTACTACCGTTACATGCTCTTCGGCGAACAAATCACGGCAGAACGCTGCATCGTCACCGTTCACATTTGGCCACAGATAGAAGCTGCCATCCGGGCGTTGCACGTCCATGACCGGGCTGAGAATCTCCAGTACCGCGTCAAACTTCTCACGGTACAGCGCGCGGTTGGCGCGCACGTGCTCTTCGTCGTTCCACGCAGCAACGCTGGCCAGTTGCGTTTGTACTGGCATCGCGCAGCCGTGGTAGGTGCGGTATAGCAGGAAACCTTTGAGGATGTCGGCATCGCCCGCGACGAACCCGGAACGCAGGCCCGGCAAGTTGGAGCGCTTGGACAGGCTGTGGAAGACCACGCAGCGTTTGAAATCCTTGCGGCCCAGTTCAACGCAAGCGGTGAGCAGGCCGGGCGGTGGCGTTTGCTCGTCGAAGTACAGCTCGCTGTAGCACTCGTCTGCAGCAATCACGAAATCGTATTCGTCGGCCAGGGCGATGAGTTTTTTCAGCACATCGACCGGGATCAGCGCACCGGTCGGGTTACCCGGCGAGCACAGGAACAGGATCTGGCAGCGCTTCCAGATGTCCGGCGCCACCGCGTCGAAATCCGGGTTGAAGCCGTTTTCGTCGAGGCATGGCAGATAATGCGGCTTGGCCCCGGCAAGGAACGCGGCGCCTTCGTAGATTTGATAGAACGGGTTCGGGCTGACGACCAAAGCATCATCGCCGCGATTGACCACGGTCTGAGTGAAGGCGAACAGCGCTTCTCGGGTGCCGTTGACCGGCAGCACGTTGCGCGCCGGATCGATCAAGCCGCTCGGCACGCCAAAACGACGCTCGCACCAGCCGGCGATGGCTTCGCGCAGGGCCGGGATGCCCAATGTGGTCGGATAGACCGCCATCTGATCCAGACTGTTCGCCAGCGCTTCGGCGACAAAACCTGGCGAGCGGTGTTTCGGCTCGCCAATCGACAGGGCGATCGGGCGTTTGTCCGGATTCGGCGTCACGGTGCCGAGCAGGGCGCGGAGCTTTTCGAACGGGTAGGGCTGGAGCTGGTTCAGAGCGTTGTTCATTGGGGCCTCGTTGAATGTGGGAGGGATTGCCTCAATACCCGCCATCCACAAAACCTGTAGGAGTGAGCCTGCTCGCGATGAGGAAGGCTCATTCAATATCCATGCAACTGATGAACCGCTATCGCGAGCAGGCTCACTCCTACAAGGGGTTTGTTGAACAGGCTGGTATCGGAGTCTTCCTTCCCACAGGAGTAATAGTTACTTTAATTCAAATACTGATACGCGAAAGCTTGATATCCGGTTCCTGATTGACGCTCAACTGCTCAACAATCGCATCCTGCAAACGGCTGCACAGCAGCGGATCGGACAGCGGCTGGTTGTGTGCGTCGGTGATAAAGAACACGTCTTCCACCCGCTCGCCCAAGGTCGCAATCTTGGCGTTCTGCAGCGACAGGTCGAACTCGAGGAAAATCCCGCCGATCCGCGCCAGCAGGCCCGGCCGATCCGGTGCGGTCAACTCCAGCACAGTCACCGGGCGCTGCGCATCGTTATGGATCGTCACTTGCGGTGCAAAGGCGAAATGCTTGAGCTGGCGCGGTACCCGGCGCTGAATGATCGTCGGGTAATCGTCCGGGTTGCGCAGTGCTTCGGTCAGGCCTTCACGGATCTGTTTGACCCGCGTCGGGTTGTCGCCGATGGACTCGCCTTCGTTGTCGAGCACGATGTAGGTGTCGAGAGTGAACTGGCTGCTCGAGGTGATAACCCGGGCGTCATGAATGTTCAGGTTGAGCTGATCCATCGCCGCCACGGTCACCGCGAAGAAGTCGTGCTGGTCCGGTGCATAAATGAAGATCTGCGTGCCGCCCTCGAACTCGCGCTGGGTGGTTTCCTTGATCAGCACCAGCGGCCCGCCATCGACAGGCTGTTGCAGGATCGCATCACTGTGCCACGCGACGTCGCCAGCGGTGTGGCGCAGGAAATAGTCATCGCCCAACTGCGCCCACAACTGCTCGACATCGTCCGGGTCGGTGCCGCCGCGCACCAGAATATCCAGTGCGGCGCTCTGGGTCTGGCGGATCTGTTCTTCGCGATCCACCGGGTTTTCCAGGCCACGACGCAAGGCGCGCTTGGTTTCGGTGTAGAGCTGGCGCAACAGACTGGCGCGCCACGAATTCCACAGCGTCGGGTTGGTTGCGTTGATGTCGGCCACGGTCAGCACGTACAGATAGTCGAGGCGGGTTTCGTCGCCGACAGCCTGAGCGAAATCGTGGATCACCTGTGGGTCGGACAAGTCCTTGCGTTGGGCGGTGGTCGACATCACCAGATGGTTCTGCACCAGCCAGACGATCAGGCGGCTGTCCCACACCGGCAACTGGTGGCGCTGGCAGAACGCTTCGGCATCGACCGCGCCGATCTCCGAGTGATCGCCATGCCGGCCCTTGCCGATGTCGTGGTACAGACCGGCCATGTAGATCAGCTCGGGCTTGGGCAGCTTGGCCATCAGCTTGGCGGCCAGCGGGAATTTCTCCGAGACCTGCGTGTACTGCAATTTGCGCAGGTGCTTGATCAGGTTCAGCGTGTGCGCATCGACGGTATAGATGTGGAACAGGTCGTGCTGCATTTGCCCGACGATGAAACCGAATTCCGGCAGATAACGCCCGAGAATGCCGTATCGGTTCATCCGGCGCAGGTTGCGGTGGATGCCGATCTTGCACTTGAACAGCTCGATGAACAGGCTGGTGTTGCGTATGTCGTTGCGGAAGTTGTCGTCGATCAGATGACGGTGCTCGCGCAGCAGGCGAATGGTGTCGGCGCGCACGCCTTTGATTTCCGGCTGCTGGGCCATCAGCACGAAGATTTCGAGCATGGCGAATGGCGTGCGGCGGAATACGTTGTCGTTGCGCGCTTCGATGTAACCGTCATGCAGTTGAAAGCGTGCATTGATCGGCTGTGGCGGCGCCTCGTCTTCCGGCGCGAGGATGACTTCTTCGAAGTGCTGGATGATCAGGTCGCTGAGCTGGGCAATGCTCATCACCACACGGAAATACTGTTGCATGAAGTTTTCGACGGCCTGTTTGGCGTCGTCACCTTCAAACCCGAGCAGCCCGGCAATGGTGCGCTGATGGTCGAACAGCAAGCGGTCTTCGGAACGGCCCGCGAGCATGTGCAGGGCGTAACGCACTTTCCAGAGAAATTCCTGGGAGGAGGCGAGCAGGGCGTTTTCGCTCTCAACGAGGAAACCTTCGCCAGCGAGGGCGCGCAGGTTCAGCGTGCCGTATTGGCGACGCGCAACCCACAGAATCGTCTGAATATCCCGCAGGCCGCCGGGCGAGCCTTTGACGTTGGGTTCCAGGTTGTATTCGGTGTCGTTGTATTTGTGGTGGCGGGCCTTCTGCTCGGCGCGCTTGGCCAGGAAAAACTCCTTGGCCGGCCACATGTGGGCGGTGCTGGTGACATCGAGCATGCGCTGGCGCAGATGCTCGGGGCCGCAAATGGTCCGGCTTTCCATCAGGTTGGTGACCACGGTCAGGTCGGCGCGGGCTTCTTGGGCGCATTCATCGACCGAGCGCACGCTCTGGCCGACTTCCAGGCCGATGTCCCACAGCAAGGTGAGAAACCGTTCGATGGAATCGCGGAAAACTTCGTGGTCGGCGCTGTCCAGCAGGATCAGCAGGTCGATGTCGGAATACGGGTGCAGCTCACCGCGGCCATAGCCGCCGACCGCGACCAGCGCGATGTCGGCGTCTTCACTCCAGTTGAACTGCTCCCAGGCCTTTTGCAGGATGTTGTCGACGAACCAGGCACGGTCTTCGATAAGGCGGCGGATGTCGCGGCCTTGGCGAAAACGCGTGTCGAGAACCTCGCGAGCCTGACGGATCGCCTTCTTGAACGCCGCGATAGGACTCGCTTTCAGAGCCAGTTCAGCCTGGAACTGGCCGCGGTCGAAGAGTTCGGGATCCACCTGCGGCATCGATTGGCTTTCCTTCTATAAGGCTGGGAGCGTTTGCTGGATCAGGCCGAGATGCGCGCGATAGTGTCGTCGGCGCGCAGGGTGAAGATCTCGTAGCCGGTGTCGGTGACCAGCAGGGTGTGTTCCCACTGTGCCGACAGCTTGCGGTCTTTGGTGATCGCGGTCCAACCGTCGCCCAATACTTTGGTGTCGGCCTTGCCCTGGTTGATCATCGGCTCGATGGTAAAGGTCATGCCAGCCTTCAGCTCCATGCCGGTGCCGGCGCGGCCGTAGTGGAGGATCTGCGGCTCTTCGTGGAAAACCTTGCCGATACCGTGACCGCAGAATTCGCGGACCACCGAGAAGCCGTTCTTTTCAGCGTGCTTCTGGATGACTTCACCGATGTCGCCGAGGCGGCAGCCAGGTTTGACGATTTCGATCGCCTTGTACATGCATTCCTGGGTGATCTGCGACAGACGTTCAGCCCAGACCGGCACTTCGCCGACGTGGAACATGCGGCTGGTGTCGCCGTGGTAGCCGTCTTTGATCACGGTCACATCGATGTTCAGGGTGTCGCCGTTTTTCAGCGGCTTGTCGTTCGGGATGCCGTGGCAGACCACGTGGTTGATCGAAGTGCAGATCGACTTCGGGTAACCCTTGTAGTTGAGCGGCGCAGGGATGGCTTGCTGCACATTGACGATGTAGTCGTGGCAGATCTGGTTCAGCTCATCGGTGGTAACGCCCGGTTTGACATGTTCGGCAATCATTTCCAGCACATCGGCGGCCAGTTTGCCGGCGACACGCATGCCAGCGATGTCCTCGGGGGTTTTGAGGTTGACGGTCATACAGGCTCTCTCTGCGCTCGGCGGCGCTTGCTGATACAAATAGGGCGACAGGTGTGCGTTTTGCGACCCTGAAAAACGCGATTCTAACAGACGCACGGCGCAAATCCGCGCCTGCGTGCACCGCTTCTCTCTATACAATGGTGCGTTCGAAGCCGATTCCAAGGGGGCTGTGCCCATGTCCTTGGTGCGAATACAGATTTCGGGTTCCGTTTCTGCGCACCCTGTGGTATAAAATGCGCCGCTTTCCGGGGATACCCCGAAAGGCTTAAATCCACACACGTGTCGACACGATGACCTGGGTGCTTTTGGCTATATGCCACTGGTTGGTCATTGGGATACGTGGAGGCCAAACCCGACTTATTAAGGAACTATCATGTCCCAAGTCAATATGCGCGATATGCTGAAGGCCGGTGTGCACTTCGGTCACCAAACCCGTTACTGGAATCCGAAAATGGGTAAGTACATTTTCGGCGCGCGTAACAAGATTCACATCATCAACCTTGAAAAAACCCTGCCAATGTTCAACGAAGCTCTGACTTTCGTAGAGCGTCTGGCCCAGGGCAAAAACAAGATTCTGTTCGTCGGCACCAAGCGTTCCGCTGGCAAGATCGTTGCTGAAGAAGCAGCACGTTGCGGTTCGCCGTACGTCGATCACCGCTGGTTGGGCGGCATGCTGACCAACTTCAAAACCATTCGTGCTTCCATCAAGCGTCTGCGTGACCTTGAAGTTCAAGCCGAAGACGGTACTTTCGCCAAGCTGACCAAGAAAGAAGCGCTGATGCGCTCCCGTGATCTTGAGAAGCTGGATCGTTCGCTGGGCGGCATCAAGGACATGGGCGGTCTGCCAGACGCACTGTTCGTGATCGACGTTGACCACGAGCGCATCGCGATCACCGAAGCCAACAAGCTGGGCATCCCGGTTATCGGCGTTGTCGATACCAACAGCAGCCCGGAAGGCGTTGACTACATCATCCCAGGCAACGATGACGCAATCCGCGCTATCCAGCTGTACATGGGTTCGATGGCTGACGCTGTTATCCGTGGTCGCAACAATGTTGGCGGCGGCACTGTAGAATTCGCAGCTGAAGAAGCTCCGGCAGCTGCAGCTGAGTAATTGACGCCCTGGCGTTGACTCAGTAAGCAAAAAGGGGGCTTGGCCCCCTTTTTGCCACCTCGAAAACCAATTGTTGGCGCCCACTTGTGGCAGCGCCCGCCCTGTATTTGTAACGTGCAGCGGCTACAAACGGGTTCGGGAAGAATTGAACGCCCGTTCGATCGGGTGGAATGGTTGAAAACCTATCCAAGAGGAATTTGAAAATGGCAGCAATTACTGCAGCGTTGGTTAAAGAACTGCGTGAGCGTACTGGCGAAGGCATGATGGACTGCAAGAAAGCCCTGGAAAAGGCTGACGGCGACATCGAAAAAGCCATTGATGACATGCGTGCTTCGGGCGCAATCAAGGCTGCCAAAAAAGCAGGCAACGTAGCTGCTGAAGGCGCGATCGCTCTGAAAGAAGACGGCAAATCTGCTGTTCTGCTGGAAGTGAACTCGCAGACCGACTTCCTGGCTCTGCAGGACGACTTCAAGGCATTCGTTGCTGAAAGCATTGAAAAAGCCTTCGCTGACAAGCTGACTGATGTTGCTCCGCTGATCGAAGCCCAAGAAGCTGCTCGCCTGGTACTGGTCGGCAAGGTTGGCGAAAACGTCAACATCCGTCGTCTGGTTCGCGTAGAAGGCGACGTTGTGGGTGGCTACCTGCACGGCAACAAGATCGGTGTTGCAGTTGTTCTGAAAGGCGGCAACGTTGAACTGGCCAAAGACATCGCTATGCACGTAGCGGCCAGCAACCCTGAGTTCCTGCTGCCATCGGAAGTTTCGGCTGAAGCGATCGAGCGCGAAAAAGCTGTGTTCCTGCAGCTGAACGAAGAAAAAATCAAAGGCAAGCCAGAAAACATTGTTGAAAATATGGTCAAAGGCCGTATCAGCAAGTTCCTGGCCGAAGCAAGCCTGGTTGAGCAGGCGTTCGTCAAGAACCCTGAAATCAAGGTTGGCGAACTGGCCAAGAAAGCCGGTGCTGAAATCGTTTCCTTCACTTACTTCAAAGTAGGCGAAGGCATCGAGAAGCCGGTCGACAACTTCGCTGAAGAAGTTGCTGCCCAGCTGGCTGCCGCCAAGCAATAAGACAGTTTTCAACTGTCGCCCGAAAGAGGCTGCCCGCTCACGCGCGCAGCCTCTTTTCAGATGGGGTCACCAATTTTTTATTGGTTTCCACTTGGAACTGACTTACAAAGCCATGTTCCGATGGCGCTGAAGCAGCGCCAAGCTAGAGTGAACGCCAGCTGTAAACAGCTCGCAAAGAATTTTTTAATACGCCGCAGGAGAGATTCGCAATGGCTCAGCAGGGCAGTGGTTATCAGGCTCGCTATAAACGCATTCTACTCAAGCTTAGCGGCGAGGCCCTGATGGGCTCGGAAGAGTTCGGGATCGATCCGAAAGTACTGGATCGCATGGCGCTGGAAGTCGGCCAACTGGTCGGCATCGGCGTTCAGGTCGGTCTGGTGATCGGTGGCGGCAACCTGTTCCGTGGCGAAGCCCTGAGCAAAGCCGGTATGGATCGGGTCACGGGCGACCACATGGGCATGCTGGCCACTGTGATGAACGCCCTGGCCATGCGCGATGCGCTGGAACGTGCCAATATCTCGGCCATCGTCATGTCGGCCATTTCCATGGTTGGCGTGACCGATCACTACGATCGCCGCAAAGCCATGCGTCACCTGAACTCCAAAGACGTCGTGATCTTCGCGGCCGGTACTGGCAATCCGTTCTTCACCACGGATTCGGCAGCCTGCCTGCGTGCAATCGAAATCGACGCCGACGTCGTGCTGAAAGCGACCAAGGTTGATGGCGTTTACACCGCAGACCCGTTCAAAGACCCGCATGCCGAGAAGTTCGATCATCTGACTTATGATGAAGTACTGGATCGCAAGCTGGGCGTGATGGATCTGACCGCTATCTGCCTGTGCCGCGACCACAAGATGCCGTTGCGCGTATTCAATATGAACAAGCCTGGTGCCCTGCTGAACATCGTCCATGGCGGCGCTGAAGGCACCCTGATCGAGGAAGGTCAACAATGATCAACGAAATCAAGAAAGACGCTCAAGAGCGCATGCAAAAATCCCTGGACTCTCTGTCCCATGCTTTTGGCCAGATTCGTACCGGCAAGGCTCACCCAAGCATTCTGGGTAGCGTGATGGTGCCGTACTACGGCGCAGACACCTCCATCACTCAAGTGGCCAACATCACTGTGAAGGACTCGCGCACCCTGCAAGTCGTTGCCTTCGAGCGCAACATGCTCGCGGCAGTCGATAAGGCAATCCAGAGCGCTGGTCTGAACCTCAACCCGACCAACCTGGGCGAGTTGTTGTTGATCTCCATGCCTGCCCTGACTGAAGAAACCCGCAAGGGCTTCACCAAGCAGGCGCGCAGTGCCGCTGAAGATGCTCGTGTTGCCGTGCGCAACATTCGTCGTGACGCCTTGGGCGAGCTGAAGAAGCTGGTCAAGGACAAAGAAATCAGCGAAGACGAAGAGCGTCGTGCTGCTGCCGATATCCAGAAGCTCACCGACAAGGCTGAGGCTGATATCGATACAGCTACCAAGCAAAAAGAAGCGGATCTGATGGCCGTATAAGGGTCGAGTTTTTAATGGACAAGACCAAGCAGACTGCGCCGTCCGCGGTGCCGCGCCATGTCGCGATCATCATGGATGGTAACAATCGCTGGGCTAAAAAACGCTTTATGCCGGGTGTTGCCGGGCATAAGGCGGGCGTGGATGCTGTGCGGGCAGTGATCGAGGTGTGCGCTGAGGCCAAGGTCGAAGTGTTGACCTTGTTCGCTTTCTCCAGTGAAAACTGGCAGCGTCCGGCCGATGAAGTCAGTGCCTTGATGGATCTGTTCTTCAAGGCGCTGCGTCGTGAGGCCAAGCGCCTCAACGACAACAACATCAGCCTGCGCATCATTGGTGATCGTTCGCGCTTTCATCCTGAGCTTCAGACCGCCATGCGTGAAGCTGAAACGATGACGGCAGGTGCCAATCGCTTCATTCTGCAGATCGCCGCCAATTACGGCGGTCAGTGGGATATCGCGCAAGCTGCACAGCGTCTGGCGCGTGAAGTCCAGGCCGGGCATCTGCGCCCGGAAGACATCACCCCTGATCTGTTGCAAACCTGTCTGGCCACCGGCGATCTGCCGCTGCCGGACCTGTGCATTCGCACGGGTGGCGAACATCGCATCAGCAACTTCCTGCTTTGGCAGCTGGCTTACGCCGAGTTGTATTTCTCCGACCTGTTCTGGCCGGACTTCAAACACGATGCCATGCGTAATGCGCTGGCCGATTTCGCTTCGCGTCAGCGTCGCTTCGGTAAAACGAGTGAACAGGTCGAAGCTGGAGCCCGGGTTTAATGCTTAAACAACGAATCATCACTGCGCTGATCCTGCTACCGATCGCCTTGTGCGGTTTTTTCCTGCTCGAAGGTTCGGGTTTTGCCCTGTTCATCGGCCTGGTCGTGAGCCTGGGTGCCTGGGAATGGGCGCGTCTGGCGGGCTTTACCGCACAATCGTTCCGCGTCGGCTATGCCGCGGTCGTCGCATTGATGTTGTTCGTCATGTACGTGCTGCCAGGCCTGGCGCCTTGGGTGCTGGGGGCTTCGGTGCTCTGGTGGGCGGTGGCGACGTACCTGGTACTGACCTATCCGCGTTCCAGCGAGCATTGGTCCACGGCCGCCACCAAATTGGTCATTGGCTTGCTGATTCTGCTTCCGGCCTGGCAGGGTCTGGTGCAGATCAAGCAGTATCCGCTGGGTAACTGGCTGATCATGGCGGTCATGGTGCTGGTGTGGGGCGCGGACATTGGTGCCTATTTCTCTGGCCGAAAATTCGGCAAGCGCAAACTGGCGCCCCAGGTCAGTCCGGGTAAAAGCTGGGAAGGCGTTTATGGCGGTCTGGCATTGAGCCTGGTGATCACCGCCGTCGTCGGGCTGGTGCGTGACTGGACGGTTGCCGAATTGCTCAAAGGCTTGATTGGCGCAGCGCTGATCGTTTTCATCTCCGTTGTCGGCGACCTGACCGAAAGCATGTTCAAGCGTCAGTCCGGCATCAAGGACAGCAGTAATCTGCTGCCGGGTCATGGTGGTGTTCTGGATCGCATCGATAGCTTGACCGCCGCCATCCCCGTCTTCGCTGTATTGCTGTGGATGGCTGCGCCGTGAGTCGTCCTCAACAGATTACCGTTCTTGGGGCGACAGGCTCGATTGGCCTGAGCACCCTCGACGTCATTGCTCGTCATCCTGAGCGTTATCAAGTTTTCGCCTTGAGTGGTTTCACTCGCCTGAGTGAGTTGCTGGCCCTTTGCGTGCGTCATGTGCCGCAGTTTGCAGTGGTGCCGGAAGCGATTGCCGCGCGCGGTCTGCAGGACGACTTGCGTGCTGCCGGCTTGCCGACCCGTGTTCTGGTGGGGGAGGAGGGCTTGTGTCAGGTCGCCTCTGCTCCGGAAGTCGATGCGGTCATGGCGGCGATTGTTGGCGCTGCGGGCCTGCGTCCGACGCTGGCTGCGGTCGAGGCGGGCAAGAAAATCCTGCTGGCCAATAAGGAGGCGCTGGTGATGTCCGGCGCCTTGTTCATGCAAGCCGTGCGCAAGAGTGGTTCGGTCCTGCTGCCGATCGACAGCGAACACAATGCGATTTTCCAGTGCATGCCACAGGATTTCGCCCGTGGCTTGAGCTCGGTGGGCGTGCGACGGATCTTGCTGACAGCCTCTGGCGGCCCCTTCCGGCAGACGCCGATGGCTGAGCTGGCGCATGTTTCACCTGATCAGGCCTGTGCGCACCCGAACTGGTCCATGGGGCGCAAGATCTCCGTGGATTCAGCCAGCATGATGAATAAAGGGCTTGAGTTGATCGAGGCCTGCTGGTTGTTCGATGCAAAGCCTGCGCAGGTCGAGGTGGTGATCCATCCGCAGAGCGTGATCCACTCGTTGGTCGATTACGTCGATGGCTCGGTGCTGGCGCAGTTGGGCAATCCTGATATGCGCACACCGATCGCCAATGCCCTGGCCTGGCCGGAGCGCATCGATTCGGGTGTGGCGCCGCTGGATCTGTTTGCAGTCGCGCGGCTGGACTTCGAAGCTCCGGATGAACAGCGTTTTCCTTGCTTGCGTCTGGCCCGTCAAGCGGCTGAAGCGGGCGACAGCACGCCGGCGATGTTGAATGCGGCCAATGAAGTGGCGGTGGCAGCGTTTCTCGATGGGCGGGTTCGCTACCTGGAAATCGCGAGTATCATCGAAGAAGTCTTGAGTCTTGAGCCGGTTGTTGCGCTGGAAGATCTCGATGCGGTGTTTACTGCCGACGCTAAAGCCCGGATTCTGGCTGAGCAATGGCTGAGCCGGCACGGCCGATAGATTTTGCAACACAATGGCTACACGCGACACTGAACAGGATTGCGGAGAAAGTAGATGAGCGCGCTCTATATGATTGCCGGCACCCTGATCGCCTTGGGTGTGCTGGTCACCTTTCACGAATTCGGCCACTTCTGGGTCGCGCGACGCTGTGGCGTCAAGGTTCTGCGTTTCTCCGTAGGCTTTGGCATGCCCCTGCTGCGCTGGCACGACAAGCAAGGCACCGAGTTCGTGGTTGCCGCGATCCCGCTCGGTGGCTACGTCAAGATGCTCGATGAGCGCGAAGGCGAAGTCCCGTTCGAGCAGCTTGATCAGTCGTTCAATCGCAAGTCCGTGCGTCAGCGTATCGCCATTGTGGCCGCGGGTCCGATTGCCAACTTCCTGCTGGCCCTGGTGTTCTTCTGGGTGCTGGCGATGTTGGGCAGCGAGCAGGTGCGCCCGGTCATCGGTGCAGTCGAGTCCGGTAGTATCGCCGCCAAGGCTGGTCTGACGGCGGGTCAGGAGATTGTCGCCATTGATGGCGAGCCGACTTCGGGCTGGGCAGCGGTCAATTTGCAATTAGTGCGTCGTCTGGGTGAAAGCGGTTCACTGCAGTTATTGGTGCGTGAGCAGGGTTCTACTGCGGATTCGCCGCGCGAATTGGCGCTGGATCATTGGCTCAAGGGGGCCGACGAGCCGGATCCGATTCGTTCGTTGGGTATTCGTCCATGGCGCCCGGCCTTGCCGCCGGTGCTGGCTGAGCTCGATCCAAAAGGCCCGGCGCAAGCTGCTGGCCTGAAAACCGGCGACCGTCTGGTGTCGCTCGACGGTCTGGCGCTGAACGACTGGCAGCAAGTGGTTGATACCGTTCGTACGCGTCCTGATACCAAAATCATGCTGCGTGTCGAGCGGGATGGTGCTCAAATCGACGTCCCGGTGACGCTGGCGGCTCGCGGCGACAGCAAGGCGCCAAGCGGTTATCTGGGCGCTGGCGTCAAAGCGATCGACTGGCCGCCGGAAATGATCCGCGAGGTCAGCTATGGGCCTTTGGCCGCGATTGGCGAGGGCGCTCGTCGCACTTGGACCATGAGCGTCCTGACCCTCGATTCGCTAAAGAAAATGCTGTTCGGCGAGCTCTCGGTAAAAAACTTGAGTGGACCGATAACCATTGCTAAAGTGGCGGGCGCTTCTGCCCAGTCGGGCGTCGCTGATTTCCTGAATTTCCTTGCTTATCTGAGTATTAGCCTGGGTGTTCTGAATTTGCTGCCCATTCCTGTACTGGATGGGGGGCATTTGTTGTTTTATCTGATCGAGTGGGCGCGTGGTCGTCCCTTGTCGGATCGGGTGCAAGGTTGGGGGATACAGATCGGTATCAGTTTGGTGGTCGGGGTGATGTTGCTTGCTCTGGTCAACGATCTGGGTCGACTGTAACGCTTCGCTGAATTGCGAATCTGCCGCATTTTGCGGCAGTTTGTTTATTGCCAGTTGGAATAAGAAAGGACTTCATGAAACGTCTGCTGCTAACTGCGGTTCTCACCGTATTGATGATCGCCGAAGTTCACGCCGAGTCCTTCACTATCTCTGATATTCGCGTCAATGGCCTCCAGCGGGTCTCCGCGGGTAGTGTCTTTGGTGCCTTGCCGTTGAACGTCGGCGAGCAGGCGGATGATCGTCGCTTGGTGGAATCCACTCGTGCGTTGTTCAAAACCGGTTTCTTTCAAGATATCCAGCTGGGCCGCGAAGGCAATGTTCTGGTAATCACGGTTGTCGAGCGCCCATCCGTCGCCAGTATCGAAATCGAAGGTAACAAGGCGATTTCCACTGAAGACCTGATGAAGGGCCTCAAGCAATCCGGTCTGGCCGAAGGCGAGATCTTCCAGCGTGCCACCCTCGAAGGCGTGCGTAACGAACTGCAGCGTCAGTACGTCGCGCAAGGCCGCTATTCGGCTACCGTCGATACCGAAGTGGTCTCGCAGCCGCGTAACCGCGTTGGTCTGAAGGTGAAGATCAACGAAGGCACCGTTGCCGCCATTCAGCACATCAACGTGGTGGGTAACACGGTTTTCCCTGAGGAAGACCTGACCGACCTGTTCGAACTGAAAACCACCAACTGGCTGTCGTTCTTCAAGAACGATGACAAGTACGCCCGTGAAAAGCTCTCCGGTGACCTGGAGCGTCTGCGTTCCTACTACCTGGACCGTGGCTATATCAACATGGATATTGCTTCGACCCAGGTGTCCATCACCCCGGACAAGAAGCACGTCTACATCACCGTCAACGTCACCGAAGGCGAGAAGTACACCGTTCGTGACGTCAAACTCAGCGGTGACCTGAAAGTCCCTGAAGACCAGGTCAAGTCGTTGCTGCTGGTGCAGAAAGGCCAAGTGTTCTCGCGCAAGCTGATGACCACCACCTCCGAACTGATCACCCGTCGTCTGGGTAACGAGGGTTACACCTTCGCCAACGTCAACGGCGTACCGCAGCCGCACGATGACGACCACACTGTCGACATCCTGTTTGCTGTCGATCCAGGCAAGCGCGCTTACGTCAACCGCATCAACTTCCGTGGCAACACCAAGTCCGAGGACGAAGTGCTGCGTCGTGAAATGCGCCAGATGGAAGGCGGCTGGGCTTCGACCTACCTGATCGACCAATCCAAGACCCGTCTTGAGCGTCTGGGCTTCTTTAAAGAAGTTAACGTTGAAACCCCGGCCGTGCCAGGTGTCGACGACCAGGTCGACGTGAACTACGCGGTTGAAGAACAGGCTTCCGGTTCGATCACCGCCAGCGTCGGTTTCGCCCAGAGCGCCGGTCTGATCCTCGGTGGTTCGATCACCCAGAACAACTTCCTCGGTACCGGTAACCGTGTCAGCGTCGGTCTGACCCGAAGCGAATACCAGAGCCGCTACAACTTCGGTTACGTTGACCCGTACTGGACCGCCGATGGCGTGAGCCTGGGTTACAACGCGTTCTATCGCACCACTGACTACAAAGACCTCGACGTCGACGTAGCAAGCTATGCGGTAGACAGCCTGGGCGCCGGCGTCAACGTTGGCTACCCGATCAGCGAGACTTCGCGTCTGACCTTTGGTCTGTCCGCACAACAAGACAAGATCAAGACCGGTACCTACACCGTTGACGAGATTTTCGACTTCGTTAAAAAGGAAGGCGATCAATACCTGAACTTCAAGGCGTCGGCCGGCTGGTCTGAATCCACTTTGAACAAAGGCGTATTGCCGACCCGTGGCCGTTCCCAGAGCCTGACGCTGGAAACCACTATTCCAGGCAGCGACCTGTCGTTCTTCAAGCTTGATTACCGTGGCCAGTTGTTCCAGCCACTGAGCGAGAACTACACCATGCGTCTGCACACCGAATTGGGTTATGGCGACGGTTACGGTTCGACTGACGGCTTGCCGTTCTATGAAAACTACTATGCTGGTGGTTTCAACTCGGTTCGTGGCTTCAAGGACAGTACGCTGGGTCCGCGCAGTACGCCTAGCCGAGGTGCAGGTGTGACCGGCAACACCGGTACGCTTGCCGACCCGGATCAGGATCCGCTGCCGTTTGGCGGTAACGTGTTGATCCAGGGTGGTGTCGAGGTGCTGTTCCCGCTGCCGTTTGTCAAAGATCAGCGCTCCCTGCGTACTTCGGTATTCTGGGATGTCGGTAACGTGTTTGACTCCAAGTGCGAGAAGACTACCAACGCTACCGTCGGTTCGACTTCCAGCACTCAGTGCAACGATATCAGCCTCAGCAACATGGCGAGCTCCGTCGGTGTGGGTGTGACCTGGGTCACCGCACTGGGTCCTCTGAGCTTCGCGTTGGCCATGCCGATCAAGAAACCGGATGACGCTGAAACTCAAGTGTTCCAATTCTCCCTCGGCCAGACGTTCTAAGCGTCTGACCCAAGATAACGACAATGGATTTTGTAGGAGTGCATCGTGCGTAAGTTGACTCAATTGGTTCTCCTGGCCTCCTTGATGGTGGCAGGCCCGGCATTTGCCGACATGAAAATCGCTGTTCTGAACTATCAGATGGCGCTGCTGGAATCCGACGCGGCCAAGAAGTACGCCGTGGATGCCGAGAAGAAGTTCGGTCCGCAACTGACCAAACTGAAAACTCTGGAAAGCAGCGCCAAAGGCATTCAGGACCGTCTGATGGCCGGTGGCGACAAGATGCAGCAAGGCGAGCGTGAGCGTCTGGAGCTGGAATTCAAGCAAAAGGCCCGTGACTTCCAGTTCCAGTCCAAAGAGCTGAACGAAGCCAAAGCTGTTGCCGACCGCGAAATGCTCAAGCAACTGAAGCCGAAACTGGATAGCGCAGTGGAAGAAGTCATCAAGAAAGGTGGTTTTGACCTGGTGTTCGAGCGTGGCGCAGTAATCGATGTCAAGCCTCAGTACGACATCACGCGCCAGGTTATCGAGCGCATGAATCAGCTGAAGTAACCCATGACCGTGACTATCAAACTCGGCCAGTTGGCCGAGTTCCTCGGCGCCACCCTGCGTGGCGACCCGGAGAAGCAAATTACTGGGCTAGCCACTTTGCAAGAGGCTGGCCCAGCTCAGTTGAGCTTTCTGGCAAATCCTCAATACCGCAAATTCCTGGCAGGCTCGCAGGCAGCGGCGCTATTGCTCAAAGAAGCTGATGCTGAAGGCTTTGCCGGGAATGCGCTGGTGGTTCCGGATCCTTATCTGGCCTACGCACGTATTTCGCACTTGTTCGATCCCAAACCAAAAGCTGCGACGGGTATCCACCCATCGGCAGTGATTGCGGACGACGCTGTGGTTGATCCAACCGCCAGCATCGGCCCGTTTGTGGTGGTTGAAGCAGGTGCGCGGATCGGCGCTCAAGTGACCTTGGGCGCACATTGCTTCATTGGCGCGCGCAGTGAAATTGGTGAAGGCGGCTGGCTTGCGCCACGCGTGACCCTGTATCACGACGTGCGCATCGGCAAGCGTGTGGTGATCCAGTCCGGTGCGGTACTCGGTGGTGAAGGCTTCGGCTTTGCCAACGAAAAAGGCATCTGGCAGAAAATCGCCCAGATCGGTGGCGTGACCATCGGCGACGACGTAGAGATTGGCGTGAATACCGCCATCGACCGTGGTGCGCTGGCCGACACCGTTATCGGTAATGGTGTGAAGCTCGACAACCAGATCCAGATTGCGCACAACGTCCAGGTCGGTGATCACACCGCCATGGCCGCCTGTGTCGGCATTTCTGGCAGCACCAAGATTGGCAAGCATTGCATGCTCGCTGGCGGTGTCGGTCTGGTTGGCCACATTGATATTTGCGACAACGTTTTCCTCACCGGGATGACCATGGTGACTCACTCGATTACCGAGCCGGGTGCCTATTCTTCCGGTACAGCCATGCAACCGGCGGCCGAATGGCGCAAAAGCGCGGCCCGCATCCGTCAGCTCGATGACATCGCGCGACGTTTGAAACAGCTGGAAAAGCGCGTAGGGGAAGTGACCCCTGACGGCAATGCTTCATCAGATGGCTGATACCATTTCCATATCAAGTGTGCACAGCCTCTAGACTGCCTCCTTGATTTGCTAGAGGAGTGCGCGTCAGTCGCGCTCCCAATCTTTACATAGGCTTCCCCCCGAAATGATGGACATCAACGAGATTCGCGAATACCTGCCTCACCGTTACCCGTTCCTGCTGGTGGACCGGGTGGTGGAACTGGACACTGAAGGCAAGCGCATTCGCGCCTACAAGAATGTCAGCATCAATGAACCGTTCTTCAATGGTCACTTCCCGGCGCATCCAATCATGCCGGGCGTGCTGATCATCGAAGCGATGGCTCAGGCTGCCGGGATCCTCGGTTTCAAAATGCTCGACGTGAAGCCTGCCGACGGCACGCTTTACTACTTCGTCGGTTCCGACAAGCTGCGCTTCCGTCAGCCTGTGTTGCCGGGCGACCAGTTGATCCTTGAAGCCAAGTTCATCAGCTGCAAGCGCCAGATCTGGAAGTTCGAATGCCAGGCTTCGGTGGACGGCAAGCCGGTTTGCTCGGCTGAAATCATCTGCGCGGAACGCAAGCTATGAGTTTGATTGACCCTCGCGCAATCATCGATCCGTCGGCCGTACTGGCTGACGGCGTCGAGGTCGGCCCGTGGTCGATCATCGGCGCAGGTGTGGAAATCGGCGAGGGTACCGTGATCGGGCCGCATGTAATCCTCAAAGGCCCGACCCGCATCGGCAAGCACAATCGCATCTACCAGTTTTCCTCGGTAGGCGAAGACACGCCCGATCTGAAATACAAAGGTGAAGAAACCCGTCTGGTCATCGGTGATCACAATGTCATCCGCGAAGGCGTGACGATTCACCGTGGCACGGTTCAGGACCGGTCCGAAACCACCCTGGGTGATCACAATCTGATCATGGCCTATGCCCACATCGGTCACGACAGCGTTATCGGCAACCACTGCATTCTGGTCAACAACACCGCGTTGGCCGGCCATGTACACGTTGATGACTGGGCGATCCTCTCCGGTTTCACCCTCGTACATCAGTATTGCCACATCGGCGCCCACAGCTTTTCCGGCATGGGCACGGCGATCGGCAAGGACGTTCCGGCGTTCGTGACGGTATTCGGTAACCCGGCAGAAGCACGCAGCATGAACTTCGAAGGCATGCGCCGTCGTGGTTTCAGCGAAGACGCGATTCACACCCTGCGTCGCGCCTACAAAACTGTCTATCGTCAGGGGCTGACCGTTGAGCAGGCCTTGGCCGAACTGGCCGAGCCTGCCGCCCAGTTCCCGGAAGTTGCGATTTTCCGCGACTCCATCCAGTCGTCGACTCGCGGCATCACTCGCTGATCATGGCCAATTTGCGTATTGCGCTGGTGGCGGGTGAGGCTTCCGGTGACATTCTCGGCGCCGGTCTGATGCGCGCTCTCAAGGCACAACATCCGGCGGTCGAGTTCATCGGCGTCGGCGGCCCGTTGATGCAGGCCGAAGGCCTGACTTCCTACTTCCCCATGGAACGCTTGTCGGTCATGGGCTTGGTAGAAGTGCTTGGGCGTCTGCGTGAGCTACTCAAGCGCCGTAAAGAGCTGATCGCCACACTGATCGCTGAGAAGCCGGACGTGTTCATCGGCATCGATGCTCCGGATTTCAATCTCAACATCGAACTGAAGCTGCGTCAGGCCGGGATCAAAACCGTGCATTACGTCAGCCCGTCGGTGTGGGCGTGGCGGCAGAAACGCGTGCTGAAGATTCGCGAAGGCTGCGACCTGATGCTGACGCTGCTGCCGTTCGAAGCGAAATTCTACGAAGAGAAGGGCGTGCCGGTGCGGTTCGTCGGCCACACGCTGGCCGATACCATTCCGCTGGAGGCGGATCGCGCGGCGGCTCGTGCCGAGTTGGGTCTGCCCGACGGCCCGCTGGTGGCGTTGATGCCCGGCAGCCGTGGTGGCGAAGTGTCGCGCTTGGGTGGGCTTTTCCTCGACACCGCTGCACGATTGCGCGCCATGCGCCCAGGTGTGCGCTTTGTCATTCCGTGCGCCAATCCCGAACGCCGCGCGCAGCTTGAAGAGCTGCTCGCCGGCCGTGATCTGCCGGTGACCTTGCTCGACGGCAAATCGCATCTGGCCCTCGCCGCGTGTAACGCCGTGTTGATCGCTTCCGGCACTGCGACCCTCGAAGCGCTGCTGTATAAGCGCCCAATGGTAGTGGCTTACCGTCTGGCGCCGCTGACGTTCTGGATTCTCAAGCGCATGGTCAAGAGCCCGTACGTGTCTTTGCCGAACCTGCTCGCCCAGCGCTTGCTGGTGCCAGAATTGTTGCAGGATGATGCGACGGTCGAAGCGCTGGCGCAGACCCTGTCGCCGCTGATCGACGGTGGCGAAGAGCAGACCCGTGGCTTCGACGAGATCCACCGCACGCTGCGGCTGGACGCTTCCAATCAGGCGGCGGACGCCGTCCTTAACCTGATCGGTCAAACACGATGAGCAAGACAAGCATGCAGATGGGCCTGGATTTCACGCTGGTCGCCGAAGTCGAAGAACTGGTCGCCGGTGTCGATGAAGTTGGGCGCGGCCCGTTGTGCGGTGCCGTGGTGACGGCAGCGGTGATCCTCGATCCGAACCGGCCCATCCTCGGTCTCAACGACTCGAAAAAACTCACCGAAGCCAAGCGCGAAAAGCTCTACGACGAAATCATCGAGAAATCCCTGAGCTGGTGCATTGCCCGCGCCGAAGTCGAAGAAATCGACGAGCTGAATATTTTGCACGCGACCATGCTCGCCATGCAGCGCGCGGTCGCCGGTCTGCACATCCAGCCGAAACTGGCGATGATCGACGGTAACCGCTGCCCGCAACTGCCAATGCGCGCCGAAGCGGTGGTGCAGGGTGATGGCAAGGTACCTGCGATCGCAGCGGCGTCGATTCTGGCCAAGGTCAGTCGTGACCGTGAAATGGCCGCATTCGAATTGATCTACCCGGGTTACGGCATCGGTGGCCATAAAGGCTACCCGACGCCCGTTCATCTGGAAGCGTTGGTGCGGCTTGGCCCGACGCCGATTCATCGGCGCTCGTTCGCCCCGGTGCGTCAGGCTTATGAAGCGCTGGAAGGCCTGACGCAGGTTTAGTCGCAAGGCTGATGTTTTGTTCGAGGCCCGGTACAATCCGGGCCTTGTTGTCTCTATGTAACTGGACAGGATCACTATGCCGGCTTCATTCGTTCATCTACGCCTGCACACTGAATACTCGCTGGTCGACGGGCTGGTGCGGATCAAGCCGTTGGTCAAGGCGCTGACCGCCATGAACATGCCGGCGGTCGCGGTCACCGACCAGAACAACATGTGTTCCCTGGTCAAATTCTATAAAAACACCATGGGCGCCGGCATCAAGCCGATCTGCGGCGCCGACCTGTGGCTGTCGAACAAGGATCCGGACGCTCCGCTGAGCCGGCTCAGCCTGTTGGTGATGAACGCCAAGGGCTATCGCAACCTCACCGAGTTGATCTCGCGCGGCTTCATCGAAGGCCAGCGCAACGGCATGATCATCATCGAGCGCGAGTGGGTCGCTGAAGCCAACGAAGGCCTGATCATGCTGTCCGCCGCCAAAGAGGGCGAGATCGGCATGGCCCTGATCGGCGGCAACCCGGCGGAAGCCGAAGCCTTGGCGCGCGAATGGATGGCGGTGTTCCCGGATCGCTTCTATCTGGAAATCCAGCGCACCAACCGTCCCAACGATGAAGAACAACTGCACGGCGCCGTGGCGCTGGCCGACAAACTCGGCGCGCCGCTGGTGGCGAGTAACGATGTGCGCTTCATCAAGCAGGAAGACTTCGCCGCCCACGAGACCCGCGTGTGCATCGGTGAGGGCCGCGCCCTCGACGACCCGCGCCGTTCGAAGAATTACAGCGATCAGCAATACCTGAAAAGCGCCGAGGAGATGATCGAGCTGTTCAGCGATATTCCCGACGCGATTGAAAATACCGTCGAGATCGCCAAGCGCTGCAACATTGAAGTGAAACTCGGCACGCACTTCCTGCCCAATTTTCCGATTCCCGATGGCATGACCATCGACGAATATTTCCGCAAAGTCTCCTTCGACGGTCTCGAAGAACGACTGGCAGTGCTGCTGCCCAAGGACACCACTGAAGACTACGAAGCCAAGCGTCAGGTCTATGTCGACCGCTTGAATTTCGAGCTGGATATCATCATCCAGATGGGCTTCCCCGGTTACTTCCTGATCGTTATGGACTTTATCCAGTGGGCCAAGAGCAACGGCGTGCCGGTAGGCCCGGGTCGTGGTTCGGGTGCCGGATCGCTGGTGGCCTACGTGCAGAAGATCACCGACCTCGACCCGCTGGAATACGACCTGCTGTTCGAACGTTTCCTTAACCCGGAACGGGTATCGATGCCCGACTTCGACGTCGACTTCTGCATGGACGGTCGTGACCGCGTGATCGACTACGTGGCCGAGAAATACGGGCGCAACGCGGTAAGCCAGATCATCACCTTCGGTTCCATGGCCGCAAAGGCTGTGGTGCGCGACGTGGCGCGGGTGCAGGGCAAGTCCTACGGTTTGGCGGATCGTCTGTCGAAGATGATTCCGTTCGAAGTCGGCATGACCCTGGAAAAAGCCTACGAGCAGGAAGAAATCCTGCGTGACTTCATCAAGGTCGATGAAGAAGCCGCAGAAATCTGGGAGATGGCGCGCAAGCTCGAAGGCGTTGTGCGTAACGTCGGTAAACACGCCGGTGGTGTGGTTATCGCGCCGACCAAGCTGACTGACTTCTCGCCGATCTATTGCGACGAGGCCGGTGACGGTCTGGTAACCCAGTTCGACAAGGACGACGTTGAAGCCGCCGGTCTGGTGAAGTTCGACTTCCTCGGTCTGCGGACGTTGACGGTGATCGACTGGGCGCTGAAGACCATCAACCGCGACCGCGCCAAGGTCGACGAGCCGCCGCTGGACATCGCGTTCATCCCGCTCGACGACAAACCGACGTACACGCTGCTGCAAAAAGCTGAAACCACCGCGGTATTCCAGCTTGAGTCGCGCGGCATGAAAGAGCTGATCAAAAAGCTCAAGCCCGACTGCCTGGAAGACTTGATCGCACTGGTGGCCCTGTTCCGTCCGGGCCCACTGCAATCGGGCATGGTTGATGACTTTATCAACCGTAAGCACGGTCGCGCCGAGCTGGCGTATCCGCACTCCGACTATCAATACGAAGGCCTCAAGCCAGTATTGGCGCCGACCTACGGCATCATCCTGTATCAGGAACAGGTGATGCAGATTGCTCAGGTCATGGCCGGTTACACCCTCGGCGGTGCGGACATGCTGCGTCGGGCTATGGGTAAGAAAAAACCCGAAGAGATGGCCAAGCAGCGCGGCGGTTTTATTGAAGGTTGCAAGACCAACAATATCGAAGCCGACCTTGCCGGTAACATTTTCGACCTGGTGGAAAAATTCGCCGGTTACGGCTTCAACAAGTCTCACTCGGCTGCTTACGGTCTGGTTTCGTACCAGACTGCCTGGCTGAAGACCCACTACCCGGCGCCGTTCATGGCCGCGGTACTGTCGGCGGACATGCACAACACCGACAAGGTCGTGACCTTGATCGAAGAAATTCGCACCATGAAGCTGCGTCTCGACGCGCCGGATGTGAATACCTCGGAGTTCAAGTTCACGGTGAACGACGAAGGCCGCATCATTTATGGCCTCGGCGCGATCAAGGGCGTGGGCGAGGGGCCTGTCGAGGCGATCACTGAGGCGCGCGCGGACGGGCCGTTCAAGGATCTGTTCGATTTCTGCGCCCGCGTCGACCTCAAACGCATCAACAAGCGCACCCTCGACGGTTTGATCCGCAGCGGTGCGCTGGATCGTCTCGGCCCGTACTTCCATGAAGAGCAAAAGGCTTATCAGGCCAACATCGACCGCAACCGTGCGGTGCTGCTGGCCGCGATGGAAGAAGCGATCAAATCCGCCGAGCAGACTGCGCGCACCCACGACAGCGGTCACGCCGACCTGTTTGGCGGCTTGTTCGTCGAGGAAGATGCCGACGTTTACGCGGTGCATCGCAAGGCCAAGGAACTGACCCTCAAGGAGCGCCTCAAGGGTGAAAAAGACACCCTGGGCCTGTACCTGACCGGTCACCCGATCGACGAATACGAAGGCGAGATCCGTCGTTTCGCCCGCCAGCGCATCATCGACCTGAAACCAGCCCGCGATACGCAGACCGTGGCCGGGATGATCATTGCCCTGCGCGTGATGAAGAACAAAAAGGGCGACAAGATGGGCTTCATCACCCTCGACGACCGCTCCGGGCGAATCGAGGCGTCGTTGTTTGCCGATGCGTTCCACTCCGCGCAGTCGTTGTTGCAGACCGACGCGATGGTGGTGGTTGAAGGCGAAGTCAGCAACGACGACTTCTCCGGCGGCCTGCGCCTGCGGGTCAAGCGAGTGATGAGCATGGAAGATGCGCGCACCAACCTTGCCGAGAGCCTGCGCCTGAAGCTGCAAACCCAGGACCTGAAAGGCGATCAGCTACGCTGGTTGGGTGATTTGCTCAAGCGTCATCGCGGCGCATGCCCGGTGACCATGGAGTACACCAGCCCGGATGCGAAGACCTTGCTGCAGTTTGGCGAGACCTGGCGGATCGACCCGGCAGATGCGTTGATTCAAGCACTGCGTGACCAGTTCGGGCGAGACAACGTCTTCCTCCAATACCGTTGACCGGCGAGTGCCATCATTGCGCTCGCCCGCCACCTGAATTTTTAATCTCGACCTCAGCGCGCCTCTCCCTTAAGGTAGGGCGCGAATAGACAACCGGCCGACCCAAGCTCATTTGGGACACGACCCAAGACGGACGCCTATGAACCCGAATTTTCTAGATTTCGAACAGCCGATCGCCGACCTGCAAGCCAAGATCGAAGAGTTGCGCTTGGTCGGTAATGACAATTCGCTGAATATCGGCGATGAGATCTCCCGCCTGCAGGACAAGAGCAAAACGCTGACCGAAGACATCTTCGGCAAGCTGACCAGCTGGCAGATCGCACGCCTGGCGCGTCACCCGAAACGCCCGTACACCCTGGACTACATCCAGCACATCTTCACCGAGTTCGACGAACTGCACGGCGACCGTCACTTCTCTGACGACGCTGCGATCGTTGGCGGTATCGCCCGTCTGGACGACCAGCCGGTGATGATCATCGGTCACCAGAAGGGCCGTGAAGTGCGTGAGAAGGTGCGCCGCAACTTCGGCATGCCGCGTCCGGAAGGCTACCGCAAGGCTTGCCGTCTGATGGAGATGGCCGAGCGTTTCAAAATGCCGATCCTGACCTTCATCGACACCCCGGGTGCTTACCCTGGTATTGACGCTGAAGAGCGCAACCAGAGCGAAGCGATCGCCTGGAACCTGCGTGTGATGTCGCGCCTGAAAACCCCGATCATCGCCACCGTGATTGGTGAAGGTGGTTCCGGCGGTGCATTGGCGATCGGTGTTTGCGATCAGTTGAACATGCTGCAGTACTCGACCTACGCGGTAATCTCGCCGGAAGGTTGTGCATCGATTCTGTGGAAAACCGCCGAAAAAGCCCCGGATGCTGCTGAAGCGATGGGCATCACCGCTGAGCGTCTGAAAGGCCTGGGCATTGTCGACAAGGTGATTGGCGAGCCTCTGGGCGGCGCACACCGTGATCCGGCCACCGCGGCTGCCTCGATTCGTACCGAGCTGAGCTCGCAACTGGCGATGCTTAAGACGTTCGATAACGAAGCGCTGCTCAAGCGCCGTTATGATCGACTGATGAGCTACGGCCTCTAAGTCGAACGCAGTACCCCTGTAGGAGCTGCCGAAGGCTGCGATCTTTCAAGATCAAAAGATCGCAGCCTTCGGCAACTCCTACAGGATCTTTGAGAAGCGACCCTCTCTATGAATTCTTCGAAGAGTGATTTGCCGTCGCGGCTGTTGCTGAACCTTGAGCCTTGGCGCAATGCCGCTCATTGGCGTATCGCCTTCTCTGGTGGACTCGATTCCACTGTTCTGCTGCATCTGCTTGCCCATCTCGCAAAAACCGAATCCCTGCCCCCGCTGAGCGCTGTTCATATCCATCACGGCCTCCAGGCTGCGGCTGATGCGTGGCCGCAACATTGCCAGTCCATCTGCGATGCGCTGGGTGTGCCGTTGCTGATCGAGCGGGTGAAGGTGCAACCGGGTGCAAGCCTGGAGCGCGCGGCGCGGGATGCGCGATACGCGGTGTTCAGTTCGCTGACGCAAGCCAATGACGTATTGCTCACTGGCCAGCATCGCGATGATCAAGCGGAGACACTTTTGTTCCGGCTATTACGTGGCGCCGGTGTGCGCGGGTTGTCCGGGATGCCGGCGCAGCGGCCAGTGGGGCAGGGCACTCTGATTCGTCCGTTGCTGGATATTTCTCGGGCCGAGCTGGAAGAGTAT
This sequence comes from Pseudomonas sp. PB103, assembly GCF_009764635.1. Lineage (NCBI taxonomy): Bacteria > Pseudomonadati > Pseudomonadota > Gammaproteobacteria > Pseudomonadales > Pseudomonadaceae > Pseudomonas > Pseudomonas sp. PB103. The sequence goes on from NZ_RWIL01000054.1 coordinate 59,185, forward strand.
GCGCAGGCTCATCAATTGCGCTGGATCGAAGACCCGTCCAATCAGGATCGGCAATTCTCGCGCAACTATCTGCGCCATCAGGTCATGCCGCTGCTGAGCGCTCGCTGGCCGCAAGCGCAGGCAAGCATGGCCCGCAGCGCCGCGCATCTGCGTGAGGCGCAGGGGCTGCTCGATGAGTTGGCGCAGATCGATCTTGCGCAAGCGAGTACCTCTCACGATTTCGAATGGCTGGGCTTGCCATCGCTGGAACTGGCGCCACTCGCCGCACTGTCTGCCGCCCGGCAGCGAAACGCGATCAGTCATTGGCTCGAACCCTTTACGCAACTGCCAGACACTGACCATTGGTCGGGCTGGACGGATCTCTGCGAAGCGGCTTCCGATGCTTCACCGGTCTGGCGCCTGGCCAATGGCGAACTGCATCGCAGCGCCGGTCGGGTGTGGTGGCTGAGCGGTAACTGGCTGCGCGCGCCGGTGATCGGCGCCGACTGGCAAGTGCCATCGTCAGCGCTACGCTTGGCCGATAACGGCCGTGTCATGTTCAGCGGACAGGCGCCTTGCGGGCCATTGCGCATCGCCTATCGTCAGGGTGGCGAAGTGATGCATCTGGCGGATCGCGGTCATCGTGATCTCAAGCGCCTGCTCAACGAGCGCGCGGTACCGGGCTTCGTGCGTGGCAGATTGCCGCTGCTGTTTCGCGCTGACGAATTGCTCGCGGTGGCGAACCTGCCGGGGCTTGATGGCAATGGGCAGGGTGACTGGAAATTGCATTGGCAGCCAACAGACGAAGATCAAGGTTTGAGCTGAAAGGAGCATTCCGGTAGACTACGCTCCCTTCTTGATACAACTTCTGTGGATTCGCCTGAATTGCAGGAGTTGCCGATTACCAAGCAGTCTTTGCTGGGCGATTCCAAAAAATGTGTAGCGAGCAACGTACCGGTGTTTCATCTGCCGGTCTGTCCCAACGCGGCGGTTTTTTTGAAAGGTGCACTGTGATTAATGCAGGTGATCGGGGGCTTCGGCCTTCCTTCGCTTCCCCCGGCGGCTCGGACCGCTTTAACGCAGACTTCTAGGGTTTTTCATGACGCGCTACATATTCGTCACGGGCGGTGTTGTTTCTTCTTTGGGGAAAGGCATTGCATCGGCTTCATTGGCAGCCATCCTGGAGGCGCGGGGACTTAAGGTCACCATGCTCAAGCTGGATCCGTACATCAACGTTGACCCGGGCACCATGAGCCCGTTCCAGCACGGCGAAGTGTTCGTCACCCACGACGGCGCCGAGACCGACCTGGACCTGGGCCACTACGAGCGGTTCATCCGCACGACCATGACCCAGAACAACAACTTCACCACTGGCCGTGTCTACGAGCACGTGCTGCGTAAAGAGCGCCGTGGTGACTACCTGGGTGCAACCATCCAGGTGATTCCGCACATCACCGACGAAATCAAGCGCCGCATCATCAAGGGTGCTGGCGACGCTGACGTGGCGATGGTTGAAATCGGTGGCACCGTCGGTGACATCGAGTCGCAACCGTTCCTCGAAGCCATCCGTCAACTGCGTTTCGAAGTCGGCGCCAAGCGCGCGATGCTGATGCACCTGACGCTGGTTCCGTACATCGCCACCGCTGGCGAGACCAAGACCAAGCCAACTCAGCACTCGGTAAAAGAACTGCGTTCGATCGGTCTGCAGCCAGACGTGCTGGTGTGCCGTTCCGATCACCCGATCGACATCTCGTCGCGTCGCAAGATCGCTCAGTTCACCAACGTTGAAGAACGTGCGGTGATCGCGCTGGAAGACGCCGATACCATCTACAAGATCCCGGGCATCCTGCACTCGCAGGGTCTGGACGATTTCGTCGTTGAGCGTTTCGGTCTGCAATGCGGCAGCGCTGATCTGTCCGAGTGGGAAGCGGTGGTTGACGCCAAGCTGAACCCGGAACACGAAGTGACCATCGCCATGGTCGGCAAGTACATGGAACTGCTGGACGCCTACAAGTCGCTGATCGAAGCGATGAGTCATGCCGGCATCAGCAACCGCACCAAGGTCAACCTGCGTTACATCGATTCCGAAGACATCGAAAACCAGGGCACCGCGCTGCTCGAAGGTGTCGACGCGATCCTCGTACCGGGCGGCTTCGGTCTGCGTGGCGTGGAAGGCAAGATCACTGCCGTTCAGTATGCTCGTGAAAACAAGGTTCCATACCTGGGCATCTGCCTCGGCATGCAAGTGGCAGTCATCGAGTTCGCCCGTAACGTGATGGGCTGGAAAGACGCCAACTCCACCGAGTTCGACCGCGCCAGCGGCCACCCGGTTGTGGGTCTGATCACCGAATGGGAAGACGCCACCGGCGCCGTTGAAGTGCGTACCGAAACGTCTGACCTGGGCGGCACCATGCGCCTCGGCGCTCAGGAATGCCTGCTCGAAGCCGGCTCCAAGGTGCACGATTGCTACGGCAAGGACGTGATCGTTGAACGTCACCGTCACCGTTACGAAGTGAACAACAACCTGCTGCCACAAATCATCGAAGCCGGCCTGAAGATCTCCGGTCGCTCCGCTGACGCAGCCTTGGTTGAAGTGGTCGAAGCAGCGGATCATCCTTGGTTCGTCGCTTGCCAGTTCCACCCTGAGTTCACCTCGACACCGCGCGATGGCCACCCGCTGTTCAGCGGTTTCGTCAAAGCTGCGTTGGCTCAACACCAGAAGAAGGCGTAACCCGATGGCACAGAAGATCATCCGCGTCGGCGACATCGAGATTGCCAACGACAAACCCATGGTGCTGTTCGGCGGCATGAACGTGCTGGAAAGCCGTGACATGGCCATGCAGGTTTGTGAAGAGTACGTAAAGGTCACCGAGAAACTCGGTATCCCATACGTGTTCAAGGCCAGTTTCGACAAGGCCAACCGGTCTTCTGTGCATTCGTATCGTGGCCCTGGCCTGGAAGAAGGCATGCGCATCTTCCAGGACATCAAACAAGCCTTCGGCGTACCGATCATCACCGACGTCCACGAGCCTGATCAGGCCGCGGTCGTCGCTGAGGTCTGCGACATCATTCAACTGCCGGCCTTTCTGTCGCGCCAGACCGATCTGGTCGTCGCGATGGCCAAGACCAACGCAGTGATCAATATCAAGAAAGCCCAGTTCCTCGCGCCTCAGGAAATGAAACACATCCTGAGCAAGTGCGTGGAAGCGGGTAACGATCAACTGATCCTCTGTGAGCGTGGTTCGAGCTTCGGCTACAACAACCTCGTGGTCGACATGCTCGGCTTCGGCATCATGAAGCAGTTCGAGTACCCGGTATTCTTCGACGTGACCCACGCGCTGCAAATGCCTGGCGGTCGTTCCGACTCCGCCGGCGGTCGCCGTGCGCAGGTTCTGGATCTGGCCAAGGCGGGCATGAGCCAGTCGCTGGCGGGTCTGTTCCTCGAAGCACATCCGGATCCGGACAACGCCAAATGCGACGGCCCTTGCGCCTTGCGTCTGGACAAACTGGAGCCATTCCTGGCCCAGCTCAAAGCTTTGGACGAACTGGTTAAGAGTTTTCCGACGGTAGAAACCGCGTAAACCTCAATTCTCCGGTAAAGTACCGCACGATTTGTCGCTCATGCCCTCGGGCATGAGCGTTATCGTCTGCAAGTCTGCCCGCTGCACACCCCTTGCCGACGGTAAAAAGATTTCCTCTAGCTGCGTCGTTTTCGTCAACTTTGGAGTGTTTACAACAATGGCAAAAATCGTCGACATCAAAGGTCGTGAAGTTCTCGACTCCCGTGGCAATCCCACCGTGGAAGCGGACGTGCTTCTCGACAACGGCATCATCGGCAGCGCTTGCGCGCCATCCGGTGCATCCACTGGCTCGCGTGAAGCGCTCGAGCTGCGCGATGGCGACAAGAGCCGTTACCTGGGCAAGGGCGTGCTCAAAGCGGTAGCCAACATCAACGGTCCGATCCGCGATCTGCTGCTGGGCACTGACCCAAGCGACCAGAAAGCCCTGGATCACGCGATGATCAAGCTCGACGGTACCGAAAACAAAGCGACCCTGGGCGCCAACGCCATCCTCGCCGTGTCCCTGGCTGCGGCCAAGGCTGCTGCGCAGGATCAGGACCTGCCACTGTACGCACACATCGCCAACCTCAACGGCACCCCGGGTGTTTACTCGATGCCGGTACCGATGATGAACATCATCAACGGTGGCGAGCACGCCGATAACAACGTCGACATCCAGGAATTCATGGTGCAGCCGGTCGGCGCCAAGTCCTTCTCGGAAGGTCTGCGCATGGGCACCGAGATTTTCCATCACTTGAAAGCTGTCCTGAAGGCCCGTGGCCTGAGCACTGCCGTTGGCGACGAAGGCGGTTTCGCACCGAACCTGGCGTCCAACGAAGACGCTTTGAAAGTGATCTCGGAGGCTGTGGCAAACGCCGGTTACAAGCTGGGCACCGACGTGACCCTGGCACTGGACTGCGCGGCGAGCGAGTTCTACGAAGACGGCAAATACAACCTGTCCGGCGAAGGCCAGGTATTCACCGCTGAAGGTTTCGCCGACTACCTGAAAGGTCTGACCGAGCGTTACCCGATCATCTCGATCGAAGACGGTCTGGACGAGTCCGACTGGGCTGGCTGGAAGATTCTCACCGACAAGATCGGCGAGAAGGTTCAACTGGTAGGCGACGACCTGTTCGTGACCAACACCAAGATCCTGAAAGAGGGCATCGATAAAAACATCGCCAACTCGATCCTGATCAAGTTCAACCAGATCGGCACCCTGACCGAAACCCTTGAAGCCATCCAGATGGCCAAGGCTGCCGGTTACACCGCCGTGATCTCGCACCGTTCGGGCGAAACCGAAGATTCGACCATTGCCGACCTGGCTGTGGGCACCTCGGCTGGCCAGATCAAGACCGGTTCGCTGTGCCGTTCCGACCGTGTTTCCAAGTACAACCAACTGCTGCGTATCGAAGAGCAGTTGAATGGCAAGGCCAAGTACAACGGTCGCTCCGAGTTCCGCGGCTAAGTTGTAAATGGTAAAAAGACACCGGATTGTGTCGGAAAAGTCGTGACAGCGATGGATTTGCCACTAATCTGATGCCTTATATGCACAAGCCTGGATCTTCCAGGCTTCGTGCTATCAGATGCTTCAAAGTTTTGGCGTGGCTGTCTTTTTTCACTGGATACCTGATATTCGATGCGCAGTCCTTACTGGTTGTTTCTCGTTTTGCTCTTGCTGCTGGCCGGTCTGCAGTACCGCCTGTGGGTGGGCAATGGCAGTCTGGCGCAGGTCGCCGAGCTGAATCAGCAGATTGCTGATCAACACGCCGAGAACGAAGGTTTGCTGGAGCGCAACCGAGTGATGGATGCTGAAGTCAGCGAGTTGAAAAAAGGCATGGAGACCGTTGAAGAGCGGGCTCGTCACGAGCTGGGCATGGTCAAGGACGGCGAAACCCTTTACCAGTTGGCCCAATGATCAATTCCCTTCCGGCCTTCTGGGCCGTGATTCCTGCCGCGGGCGTCGGTGCCCGAATGGCCGCGGACCGTCCCAAGCAATATCTGCAACTGGGCGGGCGCACAATTCTCGAACACAGCCTCGGCTGTTTCCTCGATCACCCGAGCCTTAAGGGTTTGGTGGTCAGTCTTGCGGTTGATGATCCTTACTGGCCGAACCTGGCGTGCGCGGGCGACTCGCGTATTCAGCGGGTTGAAGGCGGGGCCGAGCGTTCCGGCTCGGTGCTCAATGCCTTGCTGCATTTGCATGCGCAGGGCGCCGATGATGAGGATTGGGTACTGGTGCACGATGCCGCACGGCCCAACCTGAGTCGCGAAGATCTCGACAAGTTACTTGATGAACTGGCAGATGACCCTGTGGGCGGTTTGCTTGCGGTGCCGGCCCGCGACACGTTGAAACGGGTCGACAAGCACGGTCGGGTGGTGGAAACCGTCGATCGAAGTGTGATCTGGCAGGCGTACACGCCGCAGATGTTTCGCCTCGGTGCGTTGCATCGGGCGCTGGCGGACAGTCTGGTCGCGGATGCCGTGATTACTGACGAAGCGTCGGCGATGGAGTGGGCGGGGCTGAAGCCGCGGCTGATCGAAGGGCGCGCGGATAACCTCAAGGTTACCCGGCCGGAAGATCTGGAGTGGTTGCGCCAGCGTTGGGCTAACCGTCGCTAAAGATCAAAAGATCGCAGCCTTCGGCAGCTCCTACATGGGTTCGCATGCCTTTGTAGGAGCTGCCGAAGGCTGCGATCTTTTGCTTTTCAACCTCGATATTCCGGCCGCTCAGCCAATCCCTCCTTCAAAAAATCCACCAACTTGCGCACCTTTGGCGACAGATGCCGCTGCTGCGGATACAGCGCCCACACCGCTGTATTCGGCGGCTGATGCGCCTCCAGCAGCGAAATCAACGCGCCACTGTGCAGGTGCTCCAGCACGTAATAATCCGGCAACTGACACAAACCGACGCCCTGCAACGCTGCATCCAGCACTGCTTGCCCACTGTTGCAGCGCCAGTTTCCCTGCACTCGCTGAGAAAATTCCCGACCGTTCTGTTCGAGTTGCCAGATATCCGAGCTGCCGATCAGGCAATTATGCCGACTCAATTCCGACAAACTGTGTGGGCGTCCATACCGTTCCAGGTAGGACGGTGACGCGCACAGATACATGCGCCGAGGCGCCAGCCGTGCTGCGACCAATCGCGAATCCTGTAACCGACCCAGTCTAATCGCCAGATCCAGCCCCTCATGCACGAGATCGAGTTGGCGGTTGCTCAGCTCGATATCAATGCGCAACTGCGGATACACCCCCATAAACCGCGTCACCAGCGGCACGATAAAGCGTTCGCCGTAAGCCACCGCGCAGGTCATGCGCAGCATGCCCTTCGGTTCACTGGTCAGATCGCCTACCGCACGCAACGCCTCCTCGCGACCATCCTGCAAACGTTGGCAATGCTGGAGGAAAGTCTGCCCGGCTTCGGTCAGCGTCACCCGGCGAGTACTGCGATAGAGCAGGCGCGTCTGCAAGCGTTCTTCCAGTCGTACGATTTGTCGACTGACGTGGGAGGAAGAAACCCCAAGGCGTTCGGCCGCAGCGGTGAATTGGCTGCACTCGGCGACGGCGACGAACTCGTCGATGCCTTCCCAGCGGTTCTCGGACATTGGATTATCCCTGTACGGCAATAATATTTTGCATTTGTCCGGATTATTCACCAGCCAGCGCTGAACTACACTCGCTGTCTGGTTTTTTTATTCATTGGATTCACTGGAGAGTCAGCATGATCAAGTCGCGCGCCGCCGTTGCCTTCGAGGCCAAAAAGCCGCTGGAAATCGTAGAAGTCGATGTCGCCATGCCCAAGGCCGGTGAAGTATTGCTGCGTGTCGTCGCTTCCGGTGTTTGCCACACGGACGCCTACACCCTGTCCGGCGCTGACCCGGAAGGCATCTTCCCGTCGATCCTTGGCCACGAAGGCGGCGCTATCGTTGAAGCCATCGGTGAAGGCGTAACCTCGGTTGCCGTTGGCGACCACGTCATTCCGCTGTACACCCCGGAATGTGGCCAGTGCAAATTCTGTAAGTCGGGCAAGACCAACCTGTGTCAGGCGATTCGCGCGACTCAGGGCAAAGGCTTGATGCCGGACGGCACTTCGCGTTTTTCCTACAAGGGCGAAACGATTTTCCACTACATGGGCACGTCGACATTCTCCGAATACACCGTGCTGCCGGAAATCTCCGTGGCCAAGATCTCCAAGGATGCGCCGCTCGAGAAGGTTTGCCTGCTGGGTTGCGGCGTGACCACCGGTATCGGTGCTGTGCTCAACACCGCCAAGGTCAAGCCGGGGGACACCGTGGCCATCTTCGGTCTGGGCGGCATCGGTCTTTCTGCGGTGATCGGCGCTGCTAAAGCCAAGGCTGCGCGCATCATTGCCATCGACATCAACCCGGGCAAGTTCGAAATCGCCAAGCAACTCGGTGCCACCGATTGCGTCAACCCGAAAGATTTCGATCGTCCGATCCAGGAAGTGATCGTCGACATGACCGATGGCGGCGTCGACTTCTCCTTCGAATGCATCGGCAATGTGCAACTGATGCGCGCAGCCCTTGAGTGCTGCCACAAGGGCTGGGGCGAGTCGGTGATCATCGGTGTCGCCGGTGCCGGCCAGGAAATCTCCACCCGTCCATTCCAGTTGGTGACCGGTCGCGTCTGGCGCGGTTCGGCATTCGGCGGCGTTCGTGGTCGCACCGAGTTGCCAAGCTACGTCGACATGGCTCAGAGCGGCGAGATTCCGCTGGATACTTTCATCACCCACACCATGGGCCTGGAAGACATCAACAAGGCGTTCGACCTGATGCACGAAGGCAAAAGCATCCGTACCGTCATCCATTTCTAAACGCAGTCCAAGCGGCAAGCTTCAAGCTCCAGGTCAGGGCGCTTTTGCCTTTTCTTGACGCTCAAAGCTTGCCACTTGCGGCTGGGAGAATCCCATGAATCTGGAAAACATCTCCTGTCAGAAAAGTTTTGGCGGCTGGCACAAGCGCTATCGCCATCGCTCCGACGTGCTCGGTTGCGACATGGTGTTTGCTGTGTACCTGCCACCGCAGGCGGAGCAGGGCGCAAAACTGCCGGTGCTGTACTGGCTGTCGGGCCTGACCTGCACCGATGAAAATTTCATGCAGAAGGCTGGCGCGATGCGCATGGCCGCCGAACTGGGTTTAATCATCGTCGCCCCGGACACTAGCCCGCGTGGGCCGGATGTACCGGGCGATCCGGATGGCGCATGGGATTTCGGCCTTGGCGCCGGCTTCTATCTGAATGCCACGCAGGAACCTTGGTCGCGTCACTATCGGATGCATGACTATGTTGTGCAGGAATTGCCCTCACTGGTTGAAGCGCATTTCCCGGCGTCGGATAAACGCAGCATCAGTGGCCACTCCATGGGCGGCCACGGCGCATTGGTCTGCGTATTGCGCAACCCGGGTCGCTATCAATCGGTGTCGGCGTTCTCACCCATCAACAACCCGATGGATTGCCCGTGGGGGCAAAAAGCCTTCTCCCGCTTCCTGGGCGAAGACCGTTCCAAGTGGAAGGAGTGGGATGCCTGCGCGCTGATCGCCGAGGCGGATGAAAAACTACCGCTGTTGGTCGACCAAGGTGATCGCGACGATTTCCTCGCCACCCAACTCAAACCCGAAGCCCTGCAGCAAGCGGCAAAACAAGCGGGCCATCCGCTGACGCTGCGTCTGCAACCGGGCTACGACCACAGCTATTTCTTCATCGCAAGCTTCATAGACGACCACTTGCAGCATCACGCACGCGCCCTTAAGGCCTAATGCAGGTAGAATCACGCCCTGACAAAAATCGGGGCGTTTTTTTTATGCGTATTGGCCACGGCTATGATGTGCACCGTTTCGCTGAAGGCGATTTCATTACTCTGGGCGGCGTGCGCATTGCACACAGCTTCGGGCTGCTCGCTCATTCCGACGGTGACGTCCTGCTGCACGCCTTGAGCGATGCCTTGCTCGGCGCTGCGGCGCTGGGCGATATCGGCAAGCACTTCCCTGACACTGACCCGCAATTCAAGGGCGCCGACAGCCGTGCGCTGCTGCGTCATGTCGTCACGCTGATCCACGCCAAAGGCTGGAAAATCGGCAACGTCGACAACACTATCGTTGCCCAGGCGCCGAAAATGGCCCCGCATATCGAATCGATGCGCGCGCTGATCGCGGCGGATCTTCAAGTTGAGTTGGATCAAGTGAACGTGAAAGCTACCACCACCGAAAAGCTTGGCTTTGTCGGTCGCGAAGAAGGCATTGCCGTACACTCCGTTGCCTTGTTGCTGCGCGCATGAACGAACTGCAATTGCTCGGCCCGCGTGCCTATGGCGACGCCCTCGGCAGCGCGGTGCTGAAAGCCATCGCTGAAGATTTTCAGGTCGATGAAGTGCTCGACATCCCGTTCAGCGGTGATGGCGAACACCTGTGGATCTGGGTTGAGAAACGCGGCCTCAACACTGAAGAAGCCGCACGGCGTATCGCCAAGGCTGCCGGCGTGCCGCTGCGTACCGTCAGCTATGCCGGTCTCAAGGATCGTCAGGCGCTGACCCGCCAGTGGTTCAGCGTGCAACTGCCGGGCAAGGCCGATCCGGATCTGTCGGCGGCGGAAAACGATACGCTGAAGATCCTCAAGACCACTCGCCATAAACGCAAGCTGCAACGCGGTGCGCATTCGGCCAATGGTTTCACCTTGCGCCTGACTCAGTTCACTGGCGATAAAGCCGCGATTGAACAACGTCTGCAACTGATCGCCCAGCAAGGCATCCCCAATTATTTCGGCGCCCAGCGTTTCGGCCATGACGGCGGCAACGTCGTTGATGCGCGTGCGTGGGCGGCGCGCAAGGCCTTGCCGGAGCAGCGCAATGTGCGTTCGCGTCTGCTGTCGACGGCGCGCAGCTTTCTATTCAACAAAGTGCTGGCGGCGCGTGTAGCTGATGGCACTTGGCAAAAAGCTCAGGTTGGCGATCTGCTGGCGTTCACCGACAGCCGCAGCTTTTTCCCGGCCGGTGAAGCTGAATGCAGCGACCCGCGCCTGGCGATTCTCGATCTGCACCCGACCGGCCCGCAGTGGGGCGAAGGTGACTCGCCGACCGCAGGCGTTGTCCATGAACTGGAGCAGGGGATCGCTGCCGATGAAGCAGAGCTGCGCGATTGGTTGGTTCATGCCGGCATGAGCCACGAACGTCGCATCCTGCGGCTGCCCATTGGCGGGTTGACGTGGCATTATCCCCAGCCTGACATTCTGCAACTGGAATTCGTCCTCCCGGCCGGATGCTTCGCCACCGTATTGGTGCGCGAACTCGTTGATCTGGTGCCGGTGGGGCAGACGGACAGCCCATGCGTATTCTGATTTCTAACGATGATGGGGTAACCGCACCCGGTCTCGCCGCGCTTTATGCTGCGCTGGCGGATTACACCGAATGCGTGGTTATCGCCCCGGAGCAGGACAAAAGCGGCGCCAGCAGTTCGCTGACGCTCGACCGTCCGCTGCACCCGCAATACCTGGCCAACGGCTTTATCAGTCTCAACGGCACACCGACCGACTGCGTGCATCTGGGCCTTAATGGCTTGCTGGAGCGCCAGCCGGACATGGTGGTGTCGGGCATCAATCTCGGCGCCAATCTGGGTGACGACGTTTTGTATTCCGGGACAGTGGCGGCAGCTCTTGAAGGACGCTTCCTGGAGCGTCCATCGTTTGCCTTCTCGCTGGTCTCGCGCCAGGTGGATAATCTGCCGACGGCGGCTTACTTTGCGCGCAAACTGGTCGAGGCCCATGCCGGGCTGGATCTGCCGCCGCGCACGGTGCTCAACGTGAACATTCCGAACCTGCCGATCGACCATATTCGCGGTATCCAGCTGACCCGCCTCGGTCATCGGGCCCGGGCGGCGGCGCCGATGAAGGTAGTCGATCCACGTGGCAAGGCCGGCTACTGGATTGCCGCTGCCGGCGACGCCGAAGACGGCGGCCCGGGCACGGACTTCCATGCGGTGATGCAGGGCTACGTTTCCATCACCCCGTTGCAGCTCGATCGCACCTTCAACGATGCTTTCCGAAGCCTCGATGGCTGGCTCGAGGGACTGCGCTGATGGCTCGCGAACACGAAGACCGACTGCGCAGCGGCATCGGCATGACCTCCCAGCGTACCCGCGAGCGCCTGATCCAGCGGCTGTATGAAGAGGGCGTGTCCAACGCCAAGGTGCTGGAAGTGATCCGGCGGACTCCGCGCCACTTATTCGTCGACGAAGCGCTGGCGCACCGCGCCTATGAAGACACGGCGCTGCCGATCGGCCATAACCAGACGATTTCCCAGCCTTATATGGTGGCGCGCATGAGCGAGCTGCTGCTGGAGGCGGGGCCGCTGGATAAGGTGATGGAGATCGGCACCGGTTCCGGTTACCAGACAGCGGTGTTGTCACAGCTGGTCGAGCGGGTGTTTTCGGTCGAGCGCATCAAGGTCCTGCAGGATCGCGCCAAGGAGCGTCTGGTCGAACTGAACCTGCGCAACGTGGTGTTCCGCTGGGGCGATGGCTGGGAAGGCTGGCCGGCGCTGGCACCTTACAACGGCATTATTGTCACCGCCGTGGCCACCGATGTACCGCAAGCTCTGCTCGATCAATTGGCACCTGGCGGCCGACTGGTCATACCGGTCGGCTCCGGAGAAGTGCAACAACTGATGCTGATCGTGCGTGAAGAAAACGGCTTTTCCCGACACGTTCTCGGCGCTGTTCGATTCGTGCCTTTGCTCAACGGGCCACTGGCCTGAGCATTTATATAAAGGCGCTGAATTCCTTTCGTTCACCCGGGTCTTACTCCGGCAGCGATTGTTTAAACGCAGCAGAGTGTCAACTTGCAAACGTGTGCGCGAAGCGATTTCGCTTCATTAAAGGTAAAGCCGTTTCGGCCCGTTATACTTGCGACACTTCATGCCGACATCCGGCATTCGAATTTTTCAGCCACCACAAAGGGAGCGGCGGGTGAGTCTCACAGTCATTGCGCAGCGTATGGGTAACACGAGCTTTCAGCGCCTGGTGACTGGCCTTGTCTTGAGCACCTTGCTGGTGGGTTGCTCCAGCACCAAATCGAACAATGTTCGCGTGGTCGATCGCAACAATGTAGTCGCCCAGCGTCCTGCCGTAACGACCGGACAGTACGTAGTCCGTCCGGGCGATACGATGTTTTCGATCGCTTTCCGCTACGGCTGGGACTACAAAGCCCTCGCTGCCCGGAACAATATTCCTACGCCGTATACGATCCATCCGGGTCAGACAATTCGCTTCGATGGTCGCACCGGTTCAACATCGACCGCCGTGGTGAGCAACGCCAGTTCCTCGCCTTCTTCGTCGAGTAAAACCACGGTAATCCGGCGCCAGGCAAATGGCACGACGACCACTACAACCACCGGTTCTACTGGGGCTGCACCGTCCGTCGCCAACAAGTCGGCCCCCGCGCCACTGCCTCCTGCCGGCCCAGCCCCGACCGGCTGGGGATGGCCATCTAATGGCATTCTGATTGGGAAATTCTCTTCAAACGGTAGTTTGAATAAAGGAATTGATATCGCCGGGGATTTGGGACAGCCTGTTTTAGCTGCGTCTGATGGGACGGTGGTTTACGCCGGGAGTGGCTTAAGGGGCTACGGCGAATTAGTCATCATCAAACACAGCGAAACCTACGTCAGTGCCTACGGCCATAACCGCAGGCTGTTGGTTCGGGAGGGACAGCAGGTCAAGGTCGGACAGACAATTGCCGAAATGGGGTCAACGGGTACAGACCGGGTGAAACTGCATTTTGAGATTCGCCGCCAAGGTAAACCTGTAGATCCACTGCAGTTCCTGCCAAGACGTTGATTTGTAAGCCAGCCTGTTCCGTCACGTAGAGGGGACAGGCTCCAGCGCTGCCAAGGATAAAGGCGTCGCTTGAGCTTGGGGTCGAACTCACCAAAGGACTATAACAATGGCTCTCAGTAAAGAAGTGCCGGAGTTTGACATCGACGATGAGGTTCTCCTTATGGAGGCCGGCATCGATTCGGAATCTTCGATGTCGAATGATGAAGGGGCTGCTCCACCTTCCGTTCGTTCCAAATCCAAACACTCCGCTTCACTTAAACAACACAAGTACATCGATTACACGCGTGCACTTGATGCCACGCAGTTGTATCTCAACGAAATCGGCTTTTCCCCACTGCTCTCCCCGGAGGAAGAAGTTCATTTTGCGCGCTTGTCGCAAAGTGGCGACCCCGCCGGGCGCAAGCGCATGATTGAAAGTAACCTGCGGCTGGTGGTGAAAATCGCCCGGCGTTACGTCAATCGGGGGCTGTCGCTGCTGGACCTGATCGAAGAGGGCAACCTCGGACTGATCCGCGCGGTGGAAAAGTTCGACCCTGAACGCGGCTTCCGCTTCTCGACCTACGCGACCTGGTGGATTCGTCAGACCATCGAGCGCGCGATCATGAATCAGACCCGGACCATCCGGTTGCCGATCCATGTGGTCAAGGAACTCAACGTGTACCTGCGGGCTGCACGGGAGCTGACGCAAAAGCTCGACCACGAACCTTCACCCGAAGAAATCGCCAACCTGCTGGAAAAACCGGTGGGCGAGGTCAAGCGCATGCTGGGCCTGAATGAACGGGTTTCTTCGGTCGACGTCTCGCTGGGTCCGGATTCGGATAAAACCCTGCTGGACACCCTCACTGACGATCGTCCTACCGATCCGTGCGAACTGCTGCAGGATGACGACCTGTCGCAGAGCATCGATCAATGGCTCTCCGAGCTGACCGACAAGCAGCGCGAGGTGGTGATTCGCCGCTTCGGCCTGCGCGGGCACGAGAGCAGTACGCTGGAAGATGTAGGCCTGGAAATCGGCTTGACTCGGGAACGGGTGCGGCAGATCCAGGTGGAAGGCCTCAAGCGCCTTCGTGAAATTCTTGAGAAGAATGGCCTGTCGAGCGAGTCGCTGTTTCAGTAAACGCCTCACACGACCGCCCGCAAAAAGCCCCGACTGGTTCGGGGCTTTTTGTTGCCTGCTGTTTTTGATGTCGGAGCTGTTGCTTGTGTAGGAGCTGCCGAAGGCTGCGATCTTTTGATCATGTTTTTAGATCAAGATCAAAAGATCGCAGCCTTCGGCCGCTCCTACAGGAGGATCGTGTTCGAGATGTAGGCTCGCGGTGTAAGCCTTGGCTTACTGTTTCGTAAGTGTTCGTTATTTTTACACTGTGGCAGACGGCGATCGTGCTCACGCTAATTATTTAACCCGTTGAATTATATGTATATTTTTTAATGTGAAGAGCTTATTACGCTCAGTTTCAGCCGGGAAGGGCAATTGCTCTCGCTAGGGAACTCTCTAATATCGGGGTTGTGTCGACGGACAGACACGCCCTTCAAGGAAGAGGGGAACGGACATCGCAGGAAGCGATTCATCAGGACGATGAAAAGGAATACAGGGAATAGGGAAAAAATGTGGGCGGGTCAAACCGCCCCTTTTTTTTGCCCGCAGAAAAGTCAGCGTAGGCGGGTTGGCGACTCTGTCGAAGGCATTGCACAAAAACAAAAAAGGCCCCTAAGGGCCTTTTTTTCGGACGCGGGACAAATCAGCGTTCGAGGTCTTTGATCTTGCCTTTGACGCCATCCCACTCTTCGGCATCTGGCAGCGATTCTTTCTTCTCGGTGATGTTTGGCCAGATTTCAGCCAGATCAACGTTCAACTGAATGAATTCCTGCATCTCTTCCGGAACTTCGTCCTCGGAGAAAATCGCTACGGCCGGGCATTCTGGTTCGCACAGGGCGCAGTCGATGCACTCGTCCGGGTGAATCACCAGGAAGTTCGGGCCTTCGTAAAAGCAGTCCACCGGACAGACTTCTACGCAGTCGGTGTACTTGCACTTGATGCAGTTGTCGGTGACGACGAAGGTCATTTCTAATTTTCTCCTCAGGCGGCGGCAGCGTTGCCCCTTCACGGTTGGGGTCGCCAGGTTCGGGAGCGATACCTGCTGGCCAGGCTATTAGCCAGCAGCATCCCAAACCGCGCGAGATTCTAACAGCTTGAAGCGGTTTGCGTTATATCCGCTTCTTCAGTGCTTATATCCGGTTCTTCAGTGCATAGAGCATTTCGAGCGCACGACGCGGCGTCAGGTCATCCACATCCAGCTTAGCCAGTTCATCCAGCACCGGGTGCGGCAGGCTGGCGAACATGTCGCTTTGCTGCGGCGTCGCCGGTTTGCCCTTGGCAGCGGGTTTCGGCGCCTCGTGCGGCAATGCGGTGTCTTCCAGGCGACTGAGGTGCTCGCGGGCACGCACGATCACTTCGCTTGGCACGCCGGCCAGTTGCGCCACCGCCAGGCCATAGCTCTGGCTGGCAGGGCCGGGCAGCACGTGATGCAGGAATACGATGCGTTCGTTGTGCTCGGTGGCATTGAGGTGGACGTTGGCCACCAATGGCTCGGCTTCCGGCAACACGGTCAGTTCGAAGTAGTGGGTGGCGAACAGCGTATAGGCGCGCAATTGCGCCAGACGCTCGGCCGCCGCCCATGCCAGCGACAGTCCGTCGAAGGTGCTGGTGCCACGACCGACTTCGTCCATCAGCACCAGGCTGCGTTCAGTGGCGTTGTGCAGAATATTGGCGGTTTCGCTCATTTCCACCATGAAGGTCGAGCGACCACCGGCCAAGTCATCGCTGGAGCCGATCCGGGTGAAGATACGGTCGACCAAGGACAGCTCGCAGCTGGCCGCTGGCACGAAGCTGCCGATGTGCGCCAGCAGCACGATCAATGCAGTCTGGCGCATGTAGGTGGATTTACCGCCCATGTTCGGGCCGGTGATCACCAGCATGCGCGTGTTGTCATCCAGGCTCAGATCGTTGGCCACGAACGGCGTGGTGAGGACTTGCTCGACCACCGGGTGACGGCCCTGGCTGATACGCATGCACGGCTCGCTGACGAAGCGCGGGCAGTTCAGGTCGAGGTTCAGTGCGCGTTCGGCAAGGTTGCTCAGCACATCGAGTTCGGCCAGCGCCGCAGCGGTGTCCTGCAACGGTGGCAACTGGCTGATCAAGTCTTCCAGCAGCGCTTCGTAAAGCATCTTCTCGCGCGCGAGGGCACGGCTCTTGGCCGACAGCGCCTTGTCTTCGAACTCTTTCAGCTCGGGCGTGATGAAACGCTCGGCGCCTTTCAGGGTTTGCCGACGGATGTAATCCGCTGGCGCCGACTCGGCCTGTTTGCTCGGCAACTCGATGAAGTAGCCGTGAATGCGGTTGTAGCCGACTTTCAGGTGGCTCAGGCCGGTACGGGCCTTTTCGCGGGCTTCCAGGTCGATGAGGAACTGGCCGGCGTTTTCGCTCAGCGACTGCAACTCGTCGAGTTCACTGTCGTAACCGGTTTTCAGCACGCCGCCGTCACGGATCACCGCCGGCGGGTTGTCGATGATGGCTTTTTCCAGCAGCGCCGCCAGTTCCGGGTAAGTGCTGGTGGTGGTCGCCAGACCTTGCAGGTGCGGTGCTTCCAGATCGGTCATCGCCACTTGCAGCTCAGGCAGGGCGCCGAGGGCGTCGCGCAGACGCGCGAGGTCGCGAGGACGGGCATTGCGCAGGCCGATCCGCGCAAGAATCCGCTCGATGTCGCCGATTTCCTTGAGCTGCGGTTGCAGCTTTTCGAAGCGATAACGATCGAGCAGGCAAGTGATCGAGGTCTGGCGCGCCAGCAGTACGGTCAAGTCGCGCAACGGACGGTTCAGCCAGCGGGTCAGCAAACGGCTGCCCATGGCGGTCTGGCAGCGATCGACCACCGACTGCAGGGTGTTGTCGCGGCCACCGGCCAGGTTGGTGTCGAGTTCCAGGTTGCGCCGGCTCGCACCGTCGAGCACCACGGTGTCGTCGAGACGTTCGTGACGCAGGCTGCGCAAGTGCGGCAGGGCGGTGCGCTGGGTCTCCTTGGCATAAGCCAACAGGCAACCGGCGGCGCCGATGGCCAGGGTCAGGTTCTCGCAGCCGAAACCTTTCAGATCCTGGGTGGAAAATTGTTGGCAGAGACTTTTCAGCGCCGAGTCGCGCTCGAAATCCCACGGTGCGCGACGACTGACGCCACGGCGTTTTTCCGCTGGCAGGTCTCTTGGCCAGTCATCCGGGATCAGCAACTCAACCGGGTTGATCCGCTCCAGTTCCGCCAGCAGGTTCTCCCAGCCTTTGATTTCCGACACGCTGAAACTGCCGCTGGTGATGTCCAGCACAGCCAGGCCGAACAGACGCTCGTCACCCAGCAGGGCTGCAATCAGATTATCGCGGCGCTCATCGAGTAGCGCCTCATCACTCACCGTCCCCGGCGTGAGAATGCGCACCACCTGACGTTCGACCGGGCCTTTGCTGGTCGCCGGGTCGCCAACCTGTTCGCAAATCACCACCGATTCGCCGAGCTTGACCAGTTTCGCCAGGTAACCTTCCGCTGCGTGGTAAGGAATCCCGCACATCGGAATCGCCTGACCCGCCGATTGCCCGCGCGCGGTCAGGGTGATGTCGAGCAACTTGGCAGCCTTCTTCGCATCTTCGTAGAAGATCTCGTAGAAGTCGCCCATGCGGTAGAACATCAGCTGATCCGGGTGCTGATTCTTCAGGCGCCAGTACTGCTGCATCATCGGGGTGTGGGAGGAGAGGTCTGAAATAGCTTTATTCATCAGGGGTTTAGCTTTACCGGTAAAAGTGACGAGGCAAAAACGGGTTGGTTCGCATCTTCAAAATGGCGAGTGTTTGCCAGCGATGCGGCCCGTGGATCGATTCAGTGGGGCTGAGTATGAAGTTTTTTTGAGGTGGATGCAGCAACGCGCCGCCGCTTGGCCCGGCATTGTGTCCTATAGTGCCGAAAAGCTATCGAATCATCAGAATGCGTGGGTTGTAGGTCAGTCGAGGAAGCAGCTTGGAAGAGTCAGAGGTCATCGTTTCAGGATCGTCAGGGGGCGATTGTTACTACGATGCACAAACAATGACCCTCAGCCGGTCGGGGCGATCGGTCTGCCTGGGCAGCAATGAGAGCGACCTGCTGCTGGCCTTGATCGACGGTATTACCGATAAAGAGCAGCTCATTTCGCGGGTCTGGGGTGATCGTGGGTTGGTCATTTCCGACAGCAGCTACTACAAGACCCTGCACCTGCTCCGCGCGCATTTCGCTGACGTTGGTTTGCCGCGGGACAGTCTCAAGACCTTACCTCGCCGTGGCGTCGTGTTGTTGTGTGAGATCAGGCGAACCAGCGGCGATATACCCGATATTGAATCCGTGCCACGCGATGAGCAAACGATCATCGTCGAATCTGCTGAAAGGGAGCGGTCTTCGGCGCGCCTTCTATTACCGGTGCTGGTTGTTTCGACGATTGCGCTCGCGTTATTTTACGCCTACTTGATGTTTAAAAAGCCGGCGGACCTGGAAGAGTGGAAACTTATCTGGCAAGACGGTGAGGCGAAGTTGTACGTGGAAGAAAGTGAAAAGATGTCCAAGGACGAAATTGTTAAAGCCTTGAGCGAGTTCGAGCCTGCAATAACCTTGTCCGATATTAATTACTATGTGCGCAAGCCGCTGTCCCAGTTGCTGATCAAATGCATCAAGCCTGAAAGTAAAGGAGAGGCCATATGCGTAAATTATCAGCTCGTCGGGAAAAAATAACCACGTTGTTGGCGCTGTTGTCTTTATTAGTAGTGGCTGCGCTGGTACTCAGGTATTTTTATCTGATTTATCGTGATGTTCCACGCGCACCGTGCTTTGCATCGATCGACTTTGTCCATACTCCCGACCATAAAACAAGATGGCATGGAGTAGGTGATATGACGATTGATCCAAAGGAAGGTGCACTTTTTGTGTATTACGTCGTCAGAACACCGCAGGGCAAAGTCTATACGTATGATCGAAAGTTTAATGTTGACCTTACTCATCTGGACACTTCGCGCTTCCTGTTCAAGACGCGCTCAGTTGAAACGTTCGATGCCGACACGGCCGGTGATGAACTTCCATTTATGGAAAGGGGGTTTCAGGGCGGCATGATTACCTTCAACTATTTCTCCGATGCCGAGTATTACTACAATATCAATAATCTGATCAATGGCGTGTGCCATGTCCCACGCTAGCCTGAAACCGGGGTGCAAGGCCCAAAAACAACCAGGTAAGACTAAGTAAGACCCCCAGTAAGGCCTTGATGGCCCTGCGTTGTTAATGTGATTGGAGTCAAGCCAAGAGCCCCTGTGACTGCTTGAATGTCAGCGCGGCGCGGCTGTTGTAGTTGCCTTGAATAATATGACGATGTTTAGGCAGTTGAGGGAACTTATCAATGCTTTGGTTTTGCGTGCTCAGCCCTTCCGGAACTAAGGCTCCGGCCTGGAAGCGATCAATTGCAATTAACAGACAGGGGACTGTGTTTGTCGCGGCGGCAGTCGGTGGCAAAGAGAAAGATGTCAGCGTGTCGACGTTGAATGATCGCACACCGGTGCTGGTTTGTTTTGATCATGTTTATGTTCCAGTGGTGTGGTTGGCTGAACATTTCCCTATGTCGAAAGGGCAATGCCATTACATGGTAGCTGCTGCACTTAGTGGCATCAGAAAGACATTGGCTTACCGTGAGGAATGGGCGCGGGTTAGTTGCTTTTCCGGCCAGGACGGGAAAACAAGCTACTTGGGGTTTGTGTCATGAAGTTAAATGTCGTGTGCAGTATCGCGCTGTTGGCGGGTTGCGTTTTAATCATGGAAAGTTCGTTTGCCGACTCTCGAGACAATTGTTCGCAACGACGCGCCGAGATCAGTCAACAACTTGAGCGCGCCGAGGCGGCCGACAACATTTATCGCGTCGCTGGACTGCAGCAAGCGCTGGCCAATGTAGAGCGCTACTGTCGAGAGCCCTCCGCCGATGAGGATCGGTCCATAAACATTCAAAAAGCCGAGGCCGAAGTGCGACGCAGGCAGAACCATTTGAAGGCGGCACGTCAGTATGGCGATGTAAAAGTCATCAAGAAACATGAAGCCAGGTTGGCTCGTGCCGAGGCTAAGTTACGCAGCGTGCTGAATGAATAAGGGAAACTCAAATATGAAAAGCGTACTTGTCTTTACGTCAGTCTTCACTGCGGCCGTGCTGATGTCTGGCTGTACGGCAACTGATTGGGTGCACGCCGCTGGCGGAATCATGGGCGCCAAGGATGATTACGACAGGAAGGCCAGAAGTGATCGGCTCAAGCGAGCCAATGCTGCGGCACGTCGAGTCAAAGGCTGAATTGCGCCCATTTGCCGAGCCTCATTCCAACCGTAGATGGTGGCTCGGTGATATTGTTTTCAACTAAACGCTGATTTATGCATTATTAATGCAAATCAGCATTTGTCTTCACGAAAAACTTCAAGCACTATGCGCGTTATGCAAAAACGCAACGTATCCTCCGTCTTAAGAGCACTGCTCGACCAGCACGGGATCTCCCCTACGGAGCTCCACCGTCGCACCGGCGTGCCTCAATCCACTCTCTCGCGGATTCTCAGCGGGAAGATCGTCGATCCTTCGGATAAACACATTTCGAAGATCGCCGAGTACTTCGCCGTGAGCACCGATCAATTGCGCGGGCGCGCGGATGTCGCGCCGTCGGCCGGTGCCGTACGTGATGACGTACACGCGGAACTCAAGGACATAATGCTGTGGGACGACGACACCCCTGTCGATGACGACGAGGTGTCGGTGCCGTTTCTTCGCGAGGTTGAATTGGCTGCTGGATCAGGAAGATTCGTCATTGAAGAGAGCGAGCGCTCCAGCCTGCGCTTCGGCAAGCGCAGCCTGCGCCATAACGGTGTGCAGTTCGACCAGGCCAAATGCGTGACGGTGCGCGGCAACAGTATGTTGCCGGTGCTGCGCGACGGCGCCACTGTCGGTGTGAATGCGGGCAAGTGCGGCATCGGCGACATCATCGATGGCGACTTGTACGCGATCAATCACAACGGCCAGCTTCGCGTTAAGCAGCTTTATCGCCTGCCTACCGGCATCCGCCTGCGCAGCTTCAATCGCGATGAGCACCCGGACGAGGACTACAGCTTCCAGGAAATCCAGGAAGAGCAGATCGTCATCCTCGGTCACGTCTTCTGGTGGGGCATGTACGCCCGTTAACCCAACCGTTTTCAGATAAACCCGCCCCTCGGCGGGTTTTTTTTCGCCTGGACGAAACCGGCAAACCCTTCAGTGGCGCGGCTTTCATGCATTCGCGCATTTCTTGTGCATAAATAAATGCATTTACGCATTGACTGTATATGCA
Source organism: Pseudomonas sp. PB103 (assembly GCF_009764635.1). Lineage (NCBI taxonomy): Bacteria > Pseudomonadati > Pseudomonadota > Gammaproteobacteria > Pseudomonadales > Pseudomonadaceae > Pseudomonas > Pseudomonas sp. PB103. The sequence continues at coordinate 80,964 of NZ_RWIL01000054.1, forward strand.
TCCATGCATATCCTTGTCACCAAGCCGCTCGACAAAGCGGCTGGCAAGACAAGCTCTTTAGTTCCACAAGAACAGGCAGCGATGAACCGGCCTCAACGGTTCAGAGGGTTGGCAACTGACCCGGGTGTGCAGCGTAAAGCACCAGAAGCAGTTATCCGGCGGGCAGGGACCGCGGTCGGAAAAACAATTTGAATGGACTCGTACCGCGCCAGTAGCGCCGAAAAGTCAGCTTCCTTCTTGAACACAGGATTTGAAGGAAGGCGAAGGAGCGCATTACTGAAAAGCCCGGTGCCTCACCGGGCTTTTTGGAATGCCTGCCTGCGGTAAACGCCGCGTATTTATTGATACAGCGCTGTGAAAGGCAGATCAGGTTGAAACACCCCAATCGCTGTCCATCTCAAAAGGTAAATTTATGAATCGATACGTTCTTATCAACTACAGCACTACCTCTCCATTCGCCCGTGTCGCTGACGTCCAGGACGCTGAAGAGCAGCCTATGGTTATCCCGCCCGGGATGCAGGCCAACTGGAATCAGGTCGCCATTGACACCGTCGTACAAGTGGGCTGGAAAGCTGAATTCTCGGTCAACGGTTGGACCTTCTCGGAGCTCACTTATCAAGACTATGTGGATCTGGTAGCCGTGCAAGTACGAACCAAGTTGGGACTCACGTCGGCTTGGCTGACCATCAATCCGGTGAATTTCAAAGTGAACCTGGGCGTCGCCACGCCTGCAGATCAAGCCGCATGGCTTGCCTACCAGCAGTACTACATCGCTGTCAGTGATGTGAAAACCCAGGCTGATTACCCCTACACGATCAACTGGCCGGTCGCGCCTTTCTAAACCAGCCATCACCGTTCGCGCCAAGTTTGGCGTGCCTGTCCGAGAAGCCCGGCGCCAGTGCCGGGCTTTTTTGAATATCTGCCTCTCATCACGACATTCTTCGCAAACAACACATTCAGGAGTCAGAAAATGAATCTCTATGCATTGGTTGAATACAACAGAGTCGTCCAATTGAAGGACGGGGATGTCAGCCCAGACGCGCCTGCTTCGCCGTCTTCTACTTGGGTGGATGTCACCGGCAATAGCGAAATTCGTGTGGGCTGGAAGGCGACCTTTAATGTTGTATGGACGTTTACACCGCCCTCCGACGAGGACTTGCGCAACGAAACCGAGCAACAGAAATGGCAACTGCTGAACGCCGCTGCCAACTGGCTGCTGATGAACTCGCTGCCGTTTAAAGTTGATGTCGGTATTGCCACTCCAGAGGAACAGGCCCTGCTGCTGGCCTTCAAGCATTACTCGATTGCATTGAGCGACATCGATAAGCAATCGGGGTACCCGATCAACATTGTCTGGCCGGTAGCGCCTTATTGACAGGTGTTGATGCGCCACTGAATGCGCCGCGCATTTCACGGCATCCGATCAGTCACCCATGTTTGATATGCCTTCCCGCTACGGATTTACCTGGTTATCAAAACAGGCAAGGTCGCTCCACGTGAGCCTTTGGTTACTGCTGATCAGACAGTCTGTTAGTCCCACCGACAGGGAGTCTGCGGCGGCAAACTCTCCGGTCGTTCCTTCAATAACGAAAAGCAGGCTGGAAACCAAAAGGACTTGCCGATGCTGAAAGACTACAGATGTGGTAATTGCAAACGACTGCTCGCCCGTGTGGGCGAGTTGACAGAGCTCCAGATCAAGTGCTCTCGATGCGGAACATTGAATCATGTGAGGGCTGCGAGCCTCGAGCAATCGCCTATGAGCGACATGAAGGCGGAACCCTCCGCACCTTATCATTCGACGTTATAGGTGAATTATGCCCTCTTTTTCCGTTGCTCCATTTGCAGCTAATGGAACGCCAGTCTTGCCTCCTCGCCATTTCATGGTTCCGGGTCAGTATCTTGAGTCGCCGAGCAAACGTTTTAAGTTGCTTTTGCAGCCAGATATCAACCTGGCGCTCTACGATAACGGGGCGTTGGCCTGGGTGGCTGATAACAACCCTTACACCACCGTCAGTACCAACCCGAACAACGACCTGGTTAACTGTTTCTATGTCCATACCCAAGGCATTCTCGTAGACCATTTGCGCGGGCGGGCGTGGATGACCATTAACGGCGTACCGATTGCCGGTGACAAAGGTTCGGCAGAGCGCACATTCGTACAGGTTCAGGACGATGGCAACCTCGTCATCGTGGAGTCGGTTCCATATTGGGCGAGTAATGCGGCGCTGTTTCCTGATTTTACTCAGCCATCATTGGCCATTCCGGGCGGTACCACGCTGGAAGTCGAGAAGCGATATGTCGTAGGCGGTACCACCATGGTGTTCCAGTCGGACGGGAATTTTGTCGTTTCGAACGGCCCTTTGGGGGTGCTATGGGCCAGTTGGACCCAGAATAAAGGTGCAACACGTGCCGTTATGCAGCCTGACGGCAACTTCGTTATTTATGGCGCAAACAACACTCCACTTTGGTTCACCGGTACAGCGGGCCAAGCGGGTGCAGAGTTGAAGCTGCAAGCCAATGGGCGTTTGTCCGTGGTGAAAGAACTCCCGGTGTGGGCACGTTTTGGCTATACACCGACGGTGCGCCCTCATCGCCGTGTCATTTACCCAGGCAGCACTATCGAAAACTGGAAGGTAAAGGACTTCGTTTTCGATAACGTCTGGGGCTGATCGCTGGGCGGGGGCAGTTTTTTCTGTCCGCGCATCCGACGCAAGGCAGACCACTTTGGAGTGGTCTGCCCGATTCCTGGCTCAGCGACTTTTGAATATCTCTATAGGAGCTGTAGTTGACCCCAACACTCATCAATCACTCTCGGGAGGCGTGACATGACAAACGAGCAACAAGCATTGGCGGACATGCCAATCTGGCTGGTCATCCTCCTTGCTGTCGTGGGAGGGGTGTCCGGTGAAATGTGGCGCGCCGACAAGGAGGGCGCCCGCGGCTGGCCACTGTTACGCCGTCTGGCATTGCGCTCCGGCGCCTGCATGATCTGCGGCGTATCGGCAATCATGCTGTTGTACGCCGCCGGCATGTCGATCTGGGCTGCTGGCGCTTTCGGCTGCCTAACCGCCATGGCCGGGGCCGACGTCGCTATCGGTCTTTACGAACGCTGGGCTGCCAAGCGCATCGGCGTTGGCGAAGTGCCTCCGCGCGATCCCCAGTAATTTCCTTCATTTCTTGCCTCGCTGCATAAGTTGCGGCGGGGTTTTGCGTGGACACTAGAAAAGGAGGTCATGCATGCCCGCAATGATCCAGCAGCCCTCGCAGTTGTTCAGCGCGATGGCGACAACCTTGCGCAACACCGCTGGCCTCAACGTGCAGGTTGGCAATCCTCAGGACTTCACGGCCCCGGGCGATCTGGCCTGGGTGTTGATCGACATCGAACGCGACGCGCCGGGAGTCCGCGCAGCGGATGGGCGAATTGCTCACGTGCTGACGCTCTCCTTGCAAGTCATTCCTGCCGGGTCCGCCACGGCGTTCGCCGCGTGCGATCTGATCGCCACACTGAAAAACCTGATCACGGATAACCGTTGGGGCTTGCCGGCAGCGCAGTGCGATCTGCCGATGAATATTGATGGTTCACCGTCACTGCTGGTTCAGGCCGATCTGCAAAACAAGGCCTGGACGTTGACCTTCAACCAGACCCTCTATCTCGGCCCGACCTTGCTTGACGACCCGCTCGGCACAGCGAAATTCGCCCGCACCTGGGAAGTCAGCAACATCGACGACCCCGAGCAATACACCGCGCTGGAGGCCTGACCGATGTTCGACGCATTACTGCGCATGCAACTCGGCCCGATCATCGAGCGTCTGGCCGAGATGGAAGCGGAGATCGACGACCTGCACCGTCGTGCCGAGAGCTTCTGTCGCATTGGCATTTGCCAGTCGGTCGATGCCGCGAGCAACACCTGTCAGGTCAGTCACGGTGGCTTGTTGACACCGGCCATCAAATTCTTCAACCCGAGTGCCGGCGCGCAAAGCGAGTCGCGGATTCCGACGGTGGGTGAACAATGTCTGCTGTTCAACTACGGCAGCGGCGAAAGCGGTGCGCAGTCGGTGGCGTTGTTCGGTTTGAACAGCGACCGTTTCCCCCCAACTGCGACGGTGCCGACCCTGACCCGTCGGGTGCATCAGGACGGTAGCGAAAGCGGCTACGACGACGCCACTCACACTTTGCACTGGCAAAACGGCCCGGCGGCCTTCAGCGGGTCTCGCGAGTCGCTGGAACTGAGCATCGGCCCGGCGCGGCTGGCGCTGACACCACAGCTGCTCACCCTGCAACTGGGTGCTGTCGGCGTGAGCATTGACGCCTCGGGCGTGCACTTCAGCGGCCCGTTGGTCGATCACCAGGGCCGCGTCATCAGCCCCTGATTCAAGAGCCTTCCATGATCGGAATCGATAGAGACAGCGGGGCCACGGTCGACGATTGGCTGCAGTTTGTGCAGCGCGCGACCCGGGCCCTGACCACGCCGCTGGGCACTCGGCAAAAACGGCCCCTGTACGGATCGCTGATCCCCACGCTGCTGGGGCACAACCTCGGCGACGACGTTCTGCTTCTGGCCCAGAGCCACGCGGCGCAAGCGTTCTACAACAAGCAAAACGGCATCGATGATTTTCAGCCGCAAGTGATCGTTGCCAGTCGTCAGGGCGCCGGTCTGCTGCTGCGATTCGCCGGCACCTGGAAAAACCGTCAACAAACCTTCGAGGTCGTGACATGAGCATGTTGATCCCCGGTCAGAACCAATTGGCCGAACCCGCGCTGATCACCGTCGAAGCGTTCGAATACTTGCTCGCCGAGTTCAAGACGTTCGTCATCGAATACGTCGGTGCGCGCTCGCCGGACAGTGCGGCGAAACTCAAGACCAGCCTGGACAACGAAAGCGAATTGCTGACCCTGGCGCTGGAAGCGTTTTGCGTGCGCCTGCAAACCCACGAACGCAAATACAACGCGCGCATCAAGCAGATGCTGGCGTGGTGGGCGACCGGTAGCAACCTCGATGCACGACTGGCAGACATGGGACTGGAGCGACAATTGCTCGATCCTGGCGACCCGGCGGCATTCCCGCCGGTGCCGGCGATTTATGAAAGCGACGACGACGCTCGTCTGCGTTATTACCTGGCGCCGCACGCTCCAGCGGCGGGCTCGCGGATGCAGTATCGCCGTGAGGTCTTTACGCTCGGCGAACGGCCGACGGTGCAAGTCGAGTCCACCGATGCCGGCGTGGTCAACGTCACCTACACCTTCAACCCGGACGGCCTCGCCGCACAGGTCAAGGATGGCAATGGTCGGCGCACGGCCCCCGGCGAAGTGCAGGTCACTGTGCTTTCGCGTGAAGGTGACGGCACGCCGTCCGAAGTGTTGCTTGACGGCGTTCGCCAGCACTTCGCCCGACCTGATGTGCGACCTGAAACCGACCTCGTGACCGTGAAAGGCGCCGACATCCAGCGCTACAAGATCCGCGTCGTCGCCAAGATCAATTCCGGCCCCGATTCGGGCCTGACCAAAGTTGCTGCGCAAGCGCAGTTGCAGGCTTACGCCGATAGCTGTCATCGCCTCGAAGGCCGGGTTGATCCGAGCTGGATCGACTACACGCTGCACAGCGCCGGCGCCGTGCAATTGCAGATTCTTGAACCGCTGGCGCCAATCGTGACGACAGCGTTTCAAGCGCCGTATTGCACGGCAGTTGAAGTCGAGGTGCTGACGCTATGAGTGACAAAACTCAGCGCGCAACGCTGCTGCCAGCCAACAGTTCGGCCATCGAACGAGGCCTGGATCTGGGCTTTGGTGCCTTGCTTGATCGCATTGCGCCGCCGTTTCCCGAGCTGATGAATCCTGCAGAAACACCCGCCGATTTTCTGCCGTATCTGGCGGCGGATCGCGGTGTTGCTGAATGGAGCACCGACGCGCCGCAAGCCGAAAAACGCCTGACCGTCGAACTCGCCTGGCCCACCGCGCGCCAGGCCGGCACTCGCAAGGCGCTGGAAAACGCCGCCAAGGGTTTGCAGTTAAGACCCGAGATCCGCGCCTGGTACGAACAGACGCCGCCCGGTGCGCCTTACAGTTTTTCCGTACGAGCCTTCAGCGAGCAACCCTACAGCGAAGCCATCGACGCCCGTCTCGATCGACGTCTGGCTGATGCCAAGAGCGAACGCGATGTGCTGACGGTCTCCGTTGGCCTCAGCGCTTTCGGCAATCACGTCATCGGCGCCGCGACGTTTTGCGGAGAGCTGACCACGGTTTATCCGGTGTTCATCGAAGGGCTGGAAACCTCGGGAGAGGCGTTCATGGGCGCCGGTATGTACACCGTCGAAACATCCACAATTTATCCTCAGGGGGCCTGAATGGCTGACTATTACACCCTGCTCACCAACGCAGGGATTGCCTACGAAACGGCTTGTAAAGCTGCGGGCGTGCCGATCAAGTTGACGCAGATTTCCGTCGGCGACGGCGGCGGCTCGGTCTACAACCCGGCCGCGACCGCCACTGCGCTGAAGCGCGAAGTCTGGCGCGGGCCGCTCAATGCGCTGTTCCAGGACGAGAAAAATCCGAGCTGGCTGCTCGCCGAAGTGACCATTCCGCCGGATGTTGGCGGTTGGTATGTGCGGGAAGCAGGGCTGTGGACTGACACTGGGATTCTCTACGCTATCGTCAAATATCCGGAGTCGTTCAAACCGGTTCTGGCCACCTCGGGTTCGGGTAAAGAGTTCTACATTCGCTCGATTTTCGAGACCAGTAACGCCTCCCTGGTAACGTTGCTGATCGACGACACCGTCGTCAAAGCCACGCGTGCCTGGGTCATGAGTTACCTCGCCGAAGAACTCGGCAAACTTGATGGCAAACAGTCGGTACGTGTCGCTGCAACGGGCAATGTCGTGTTGAACGGCGCGCAGCAGATCGACGGTGTCGCAGTGATCGCTGGTGATCGTGTGCTGCTGCCGAGCCAGACGCTGGCCAAGGACAACGGCCTGTGGATCGTCGCCAATGGCGACTGGGTGCGGGCGACCGATGCCAACAGCAGCGCCAAGGTCACGCCGGGCCTGACGGTCATGGTCGAGGAGGGCACAGCAAATGGAGATTCGTTGTGGCACCTGACCACCAACGCGCCGATCACCCTTGGTACTACCGCGCTGACGTTCAAGATGCTGGCCGGGCGTACCGGGATTGCGGCTGGGACTTACAAGAGCCTGACCGTTGATGAATATGGTCGGGCCACGGCGGGTGCGAATCCCGAGACGCTGGCTGGATTTGGTATCAAGGATTCATACACCAAGGCTGAAGTTGAAGCGCTGATTGCCCAGGCATCGGCGTTGCCGGTGGGGTCGATTGTCGCGTTCCCGGTTGATGCACCGCCGCCGGGTTTTCTGGAGCTGGATAACAGCGTCAAGAGCAGTGCGACTTACCCGGACTTGAGTGCATATCTGGGCGGCAAGTTTGATAAGGGTGATGAGGGTATTGGTAATTTCCGCTTGCCTGAAGCGCGTGGGGAATTCTTGCGTGGTTGGGATCATGGGCGTGGGGTTGATACAGGGCGGGCGGCGGGTAGCGCGCAGGCGGATTCGCTAAAAAACCACTATCACTATCTTCCAACAGAAAGTGGTGGTGGTCAGGTATTCGATCCGGCTGGCCAAACGCCTACTGTCGTGCTTAAAGACAATCCCGTTGATTGGTTAGCTCGTACGGTGGGCGATAATCATGGCTTCAATACGCCGTTCGGAACCCCTAGAACGTACAGCCAAAGTGCAGAGCCTGAAACCCGCCCTCGCAACATCGCCGTCATGTGGTGCATCAAGGCCTGGAACGCCCCGGTCAATCAGGGAACCATCGATGTCGCCGCACTGGCCAAGGAAGTCGAACGGCTCAAGTCTGCTGTTCCGGTTGGTGCTGTTCTGGCATTCCCGACCGGCATCGTCGCTCCCGGTTATCTGGAGTTGGATGGCAGTGTGCAGAGCATTGCGACTTATCCGGATCTGGCCGCTTTTCTTGGCACGACTTACAACAAGGGCGATGAGGGCTTAGGCAACTTCCGGTTGCCGGAATCTCGCGGTGAGTTCCTGCGTGGTTGGGATCATGGGCGCGGTGCTGATGCCGGTCGGACAATTGGCAGTTGGCAAGTAGGTACCGCAACTTACGGTGATGGTGACGGCGTCAATCTGCCAATTCCGAATTTGAATAACCCCAATCATGTAAGGGTTCTGGGACTGGAGTACGACACGGCCCCGGCAGTCGTTGAACCGGTAACGGTTTGCGTTACGGCCACTGCTACGACACCCCAACTGACTATGGATGGTGTTCAAACGCCAGGAACTGCATACGTCGGTGTTGACTTTATGCGGTCCAGGCCTCGCAACCTCGCTGTTATGTGGTGCATCAAAGCCTGGAACGCGCCGATCAATCAGGGAGGCATAGACATCGCAGCACTGGCGACTCTCGTCGATAAGCTGAGCTTGAACGGACCTGTTGTTGGGTCCATGCGTGGCGACAGGATGTCGGTACCGGTAGCCTCAGCAACTGCGACGATCAATGTCGATGAAGTCATTGTCGGGGATGCGAACGGCAGAACCAGAACGCTGCGTAATTTCAGTAAGCCGATTGATCTTTCTGCCGTTATAAAAGGCTTGGGCTCCATGGATGTTGCTGCAGCCCCTGCGCCTGGCTACGTCGCGCTCTATGCGCTTTACAACCCCGAAACCAAGGTTTCAGGGATTGCGGCCGTCAACGCTACGACGGTACTTGCGCCTGTCTTGTACAACGGCGGCTCTGCTGCGCTTGCGGGGTTCACCTTCTCGGCGCTGGTAAGTGTGTGGCCAACGAATGCTAACGGCCAGTTTGTGATTGGGCGACAAGAGGCTGGGCTCTTCACTTACACGGGGGGGCCTGTATTCGTCACGACTGGCGGACGCTCTGATTATTCACCGTTTACCATCAGCAGTAGCGTTCCGCTGAATGCAAAGCGCTGCCAGGGGAGTTATTCGATTCGAAACTTAATGTCAGGCGTAAATTCCTATGCGGGTTTAGGCGGTGTTTCAGGAATTGGCTCCATCGGGATAAGCAGTAACCCTTCTGCTGGCTCTGGCGGTGGCGTGCAAAGTGCATTTCCGCTGATCCCGTTAACAACGCCGCAGACGCTTCATTACGTCCTCTCCGCTACTAGTGGCGTGGCGACCTTTGAAGTGGTTATCACCGGATACACAATCTAAGGAGCGTTTGTGGAAATTTTTGTGCAGTTTACTGATAGCGATCAGCTTGCGATACGGTCCGTGTTTGGTGAGAAACAGTGCGATGAAGAGGTTTGGCCCAATCAGGGTGTGGTCGAAGAAGATGATCCGCGCTATCTCGCTTGGCTCGGCATGCATACGCTATTGGACCCTGAGTTACCAACGACAGCAGAGCTGATCGCCGCTGAACGCTACAAACGCGAAGCGGTAGGTATCAACTTCGACAGTTTGTTGATCGATACCACGCGAGACAGCCAAGCTCTGATTGCCAGCATGGGTTTGTCTGCAGTCCTTGATTCTGAATACCGCTGTAATTTCAAAACAGTGTCGGGATTCGTCGAGATCGGTGGTCCGCGAATTATCGACATCGCGAAGGCGGTTCGGGCGCACGTACAGGCCTGTTTTGACCGGGAGAAAGCGTTGCTTGAAGCCGTCTCAGCGGGGACCTATCGCGACGTATTGCTCGCTGAAGGCTGGCCGGATTCGTCGCCGCTTGATTCTGAAAATCTAAGATAAACGCCCCGAACCCCGGGGCGTTTTCTTATCCGCTCAAAAAACTCAACACCCGCCAAGCCCCTCCCCAAGAGGGGCTTTCCCGTTTATGGAGAAACGAAAAATGGCAACCCGCCAAACCTACACCGTGCTCGTCCCATTCCCCACCGGCGGTGGGCACTGGTCGAGCATCGGCCAAGACCTTGATCTGCTCGACGTCGAGGCCAGTGCCCTGCATTTCGCCGGTCGACTGGAACTGAAAACACCTACCACCCAGGCCAAAAAGGCCGCTGCCAAGAAGGCTGAATGAATATGGCTGAGGTTCTGAACTTCGAGCACAACGGCATTACCGTCAATGCCACCGAATCCCCCGAGGCCATGGGTGGTCTGGGTGACAACGTCATCGGTCTGGTCGGCACCGCGCCGAACGCCGATCCACTGATTCCGCGTAACGCACCGTTCCGCATCAACAGCTTCACCACCCACGCGCTGCTCGATCCGACGGGTGCGGAAGAAGGCACGCTGTACCACGCGGTTTACCAGATCCTCAAAGTGGTCAAGGTGCCGGTCTACGTAGTGATCGTCGAAGCGGGCGCGACTCCGGCCGACACCGTCAACGCAGTGATCGGCGGCGTCGAGCCGCTGACTGGCCGCAAGCTCGGTCTGGCCGCGCTGGGCAGTGTCCCGGAAGACCTGACCATCATCGGCGCGCCGGGCTTCACCGGCACCAAAGCGGTAGCCAGCGAGTTCGCCTCGTTCGGCAAGCGCATCAAGGCCCGTGTGGTACTGGACGGCAAGGACGCCTCGGTCGCCGATCAGGTGCTGTACAGCCAGGAACTGGGCGGCGCCGATCTCGGTTTCGACCGTTGCCTGGTGGTGCACAACATGCCGGCCGTGTACTCGAAAGCGGCGAAGAAAAACGTCTTCCTGTCGCCTTCCAGCCTGGCGATTGCCGCACTGGCCAAGGTCAAGCAGTGGGAGAGCCCGGGCAATCAGGTGACCTACGCCGAGGACGTTTCGCGGGTGGTTGAATACAACATTCTCGACACCTCCACCGAGGGCGATCTGCTAAACCGTTACGGCGTCAGCTACTACGCCCGCACCGTGCTCGGCGGCTTCTCGCTGCTGGGTAACCGCTCGATCACCGGTAAGTTCATCAGCTACGTCGGCCTCGAAGATGCGATCAGCCGCAAGCTGGTCAAGGCCGGCCAGAAAGCCATGGCCAAGAACCTCACCAAATCCTTCATGGATCAAGAGGTCAAGCGCATCAACGACTGGCTGCAAACCTTGGTCGCCGACGAAACCATTCCCGGCGGCAGCGTGTATCTGCACCCGGAACTCAACAGCGTCGAGAAATACAAGAACGGCACCTGGTACGTGGTCATCGACTACGGCCGCTACGCGCCGAACGAACACATGGTTTATCAACTCAACGCCCGCGATGAAATCATCGAGCAGTTCCTGGAGGACGTTCTCTAATGTTTACCAACCGTAATCGCCAGGCCATCGCGGCCACCCTGCAAGGCTTGCCGCTGTCGGCGACGGTGGAGGAGTTCACTCCGCCGAAGATTGACTTCGAGATGGAGAACATGACGGGCGGCCGTTTCATCGTTGAGGAAATGGCCAAGAGCGCCAAGGCCCTTGGCGCCAAGCTGATCCTCCAGGGCGCAGGCCCTGAAGTGATGCTGGCGCTGGGTGTGAAACTGGGTGACGACATCCTGCTGAACGTGCGTGAAGCGGGTCAGGATCAGGACGGCAACACCTGGTTCACCTATCACACCGTCGGTGGCCAGCTGAAGTCTCTCGAAGAAGCCACGGTGAAAATGGGTGATAAGCCCAAGCTCACCCTGGAGCTGTCCTGCCGTACCTACAACCGTCTGGAAAACGGTATTCCGGTGATCGACATCGACGTGCGCACCCAGAAGTTCGTGCTCAACGGCGTCGACATCCTCGGCGATGCCCGCCGTGCGGTGCTGATGCCGTAAGCCTTTAACGCCAGACACAAAACCTGTGGGAGCGGGCTTGCCCGCGATAGCGGTGGGTCAATCAACATCCATGGTGAATGTGCCGACGCCATCGCGGGCAAGCCCGCTCCCACAAGGGATTGCAACAACTCTCAAAACGAATCACCAAGGAATTCATACATGTCGTGGATGCCACCCCAACATGAGCTGCTGTCGCCAATCACCGGCGACGACGGTTCGCAGATCAACCAGATCCAGCTCAAGCCACTGTTCTACGCCGCACAGAAAGAAGCGCTGGAGCGCGCCGGCGATGACGAGGACGATCAGTTCTTCGAACTGGCGCTGCTCGCCACCGGCCTGTCGGTCAAGGAACTCGACCAGCTCAAACGCCCGGACTACGTGAGCATCGCGCAGTACGTACACGAGATGTCGACCCGTCCGACAGCGTACTTTCTCGACCAGGTCGAAGACGCGGAAAAATCCGCCGATCCCGATCAGATCCAGCTGTTGCAACCGCTCGCCGTCACCGGCCGTACCGTGACCTCGCTGAGCCTGGAAATGCCGGTGCTGCGCGCCACCAAAGTGATGAAGAAACTGAAAACGGCCAAGGAACGCGCCGAGTTCATCACGGCTCATTGTGCCGGCCTGATGATCCCCGATCTGGCCCAGTTGACCGTCCCTGACTGGACGCAATTGCAGGTGCGCATAGACGATTTTTTAAACCAGCCGGCGGCCTACTTTCGGAACGCGACATCGAAGTAATCCTCGATATCGTCCCGCTCATTTACCCGGTAAGTGAGGCGGAGATTCTGGAATGGGACGCCGAAAAGGCGTTGCGCCGCTACGACATAGCGATCACTCGCCTTGGCGTGAAACAGGAGTAGAGCGGCATGGCAGACGATAACTATGGGTTGACGTTCGCGACGGTCAATCAAGAGGCCTGGGCGTTGAGCACCGCTAGCAAGACTGTCGCCTTGATGACCCCGACGATGCCTGCACCAGTAGCACCTGCGTCGAGCCCTGACGGTGGGGGTGGGTATACCGGGCTAAGCCTGGCGCTGGCCGACGCCACCAGCGAGTTGCGCAATCTGACCGCCGAGCAGGTTCAGCTCAAGAATGTGCTGACCTCGATACACGCGGTGCTGATTTCACAGCGCTCGTTGCAGCAGTCTCTGAATGACCGGCAAACGGGCAGCACGACCGTCGGCGCCGAAGCCAAAACGCCAGGTGCCAATGGTGCAACCCAGCCCTTCAAACTCTTGCAACCGACGATCGATCTTGACACTGCGATGGCGCGGCTGGGTCGGGTTACAGGTGTTGAAGGCGATGAACGCAAAGCGTTGCGCGAATCGCTGGAGAAAATGGCCACCGAGCGCAAAGTGGCTGCTGGCGGTACCACCACGGTTGACTTGGCAAGCGTGATGTATGCCGGTGCGAAGGGGGGAGTTGGCAGCGATCAGAAGACTGAAGTCGGCCGGCAAGACGCCCTCAGCGAATTCACCCGAGACACCGCCGTCACGGCCACAGCCTTTGAGATGAAAGCGCCGGATGTCGCGGATCTGCTGATCGGCTGGCGCACATCGATGGGGCTCAACAGAGCAAAAACCCTCGACCTCGCCGATGCGACCAGTGTGCTTGGAAGCCGACTGAGCGCCTCGGTGGCGGACATCGGTTCGATCGTCAGCAACTACGGCGCTTCGGCAAAAGGCGCAGGTCTGAGCCCCGAACAGACGGCGGCTTTTGCTGCGGCAATGCTCAACGTCAACGTAAACAGGGCTGACGCTGGAGTGGCACTGGAGAAGATCACCACGACGCTGGCGTTGGGCGACAACGCCTCGGCCAGTCAGAAAGCGGTGCTCGCTGAGCTTAAGCTCGATCCAAAGGTCCTCGCTGCGCAAATGCAAGGGGATGCCCCCGGCACGATTGTCGAAGTGCTTGAGGCGCTGAACAAGAAATCCCCCGAGCAGCAAGCCGGTCTGGCGATGACGTTGTTTTCGATCGACCAGCCGGTTGTGAAAATGCTTGAGCGCACCGCTGATGTGCGAGGTGCATTTGATCTCGTCAAAGATAAAAAGCAGTACGCAACTTCGGCGCCAAGCGCGGAGGGCGGGGCAGTCAATCAGGCTGCGCTGAAGCTTTCGGATACGTCGCAAACGGGCTGGAACATTTTCACCGCTCAGAAAGACCGCCTCCTTAGCTCAGCTGGCGCTGCTGTGCTGCCTGATTTTGACAGGCTCACCGGGGCGATGGCGTGGGCGACCGATGGCTTGAGCAGCATGGCTGAAGAATCACCGGAGCTCGCGCGTACGTTGATTTTGAGTATTGCCGGTATCAAGGGTGTGCAGGTTGCTGGATCGATGCTGGCCAAGGGCATTAAAGGAACGACAGCCACTGTCGCCAACTTCGAGTTCGTCGGCACAACTGCAAAATCCTGGGGCACCGCAGTACTTAACGGTGCCAAGACTTGGGGTTCCATTGCGCTGAACCATGCCAAGACTTGGGGTTCCGCTGCGCTTAACAGTGCCAAGACTCTGGGATCCGGTGCGCTTAACCGCGCTAAATACCTGGCATCCGGTCCAGGCCGAAGTCTGGTCAGCCAAGGTGCCCGAATTGGTCGTTTGGCTGGCCCTCTGAGTATGCCGTTGATGATGCTCGACTCCGGTATGGATGTGGTCAACGGCTTGCTCGATGCCGATGGCAAACAAACAGCCAGAGGAGCGGGCGGCTTGGTGGGTGGGGTTGCTGGAAGTTACGTGGGGTCGCGCCTTGGTGCCTTCCTGGGGGCTTTCGCCGGTCCTGCCGGAGCGGTTGTTGGTGGAGGGGTTGGCGGAGCAGTTGGCACTTACTACGGCAATCAGTGGGGAAGCTCATTGGGTGAAAAGCTCGCGACGCCTGCCCCGGATCAACTCGCCCCGCCAGCAGACGTCGCCAAAGACCTCGCTGGCGCTCAGACCTCAAACCATCAGATTACTTACGCGCCCTCGTTCAACTTCAGCGGCGGTGATTTAGCCAGCGCTGAAAAAGTGACCGCCATGGTCGCGCAGGTCATGCAGTCACATTTCATGTCTGACTTTACGCCTTTGATGAGCACCAACCCCCTCGCCACCCGCCGTGACGCAGCCCTCACCGATGGAGTCGCCTGATGAAACAACAAATGGCATTGGGCAGCTTCATCTTCGGCCTGTCACGTAACTTCGCCTACAGCACGCTGGCGCGGAAGTCGGACGGTGGCTGGACGCAGTTGCCCATTCTTACCAGTAAACCCAAGTCCAGTCAGATTGGACAAAGTCCGGAAACCCTGACCATCAGCGGCACCGCGATGTACGCCGTGGCCATGGAACGGCTCGATGAATTGCGCGCTCTTCAGGCACTGCGTGTGCCGTTGCCGTTGATCGACGGTATCGGTCGCAACTGGGGTTTGTGGCGGATCAACAGCGTTCAGGAAAACCAGAGCGAGGTCATCGATGACGGCACCGCGATGGTGATCAAGTGGGTACTCGAATTGGCGGAGTTCAACAATGCGTAAGGTACGAAGCGTGGCCGGTGATTCGGTGAATCTGCTGCTCTACCGCGAAACCGGGCGCTCAGACGATCAGGCCGAAGCAGCGTTGTGGAAGCTCAATTCGACCCTGGCCGAATACGGCCCGGTTTTGCCGGCGGGCGTATGGGTAACGCTGCCGGAACTCGACAGCAGACCCGCCGCGATCAAACCGGTTTTGGCCTGGGACTAAGGAGGTTGCATGGCACAGGGATTTACACCGGCGATCGAAATCTACGGGGCTAACCATGCGCTGCTGAACCAGCGCCTGATCAGTTGGGAACACATTGATGCTGCCGGGATGGAGTCCGATCAGCTGACACTGGTGATCGACCTGGAAGGCCTCGAAGGCTTGCCGACCCTGGGCGGAACAATCGGCCTGCGGGTTGGCTATCTGGAGTCCGGGCTGGTCGAAAAGGGCCAGTTCAAAGTGACTCGATTGACCCCGACGCTGTTCCCGTTACGCCTGACACTGGTGGCTACCGCAGCGCCTTTCAGCGGCAAGGATGAGACCGGATTCAAGGAGCGGCGCACGGCAAGTCATGGCCCGACAACCCTTGGCGGACTGTTTCGCGAGCTGGTCTTGCGGCACGGATTTTCGCCTCGCGTCGATCCCGAACTGGCGCTGATCAGGATTGCCCATGTCGACCAGTCGAACGAAACTGACATGGGCTTCATCACACGCCTGGCGAGCAAGTACGACGCGGTGGCCAAACCCTGCAACGACCTCTACGTACTGGCGAAACCGGCGCAGCTCAAATCACTATCGGGTCAGGTGATACCGGACGTCAGGTTGTCGGTAACCAGCAACAATCGACCGGGTGATCACGCCTTCATCAGTGCCATATTGGAAGAGACCGCGCGCACGCAGAACCAGGGTTGCAAGACCTGCTTCTGGGACGGTGCTGTTGGCAAGCTGCAGGAAGTGATCACCGGTTCCGCACCCTACAAGGTCATTCGCCAGAAACAGGCGAGTGAAGAAGAAGCCAAAGCCATCGGCGAAGCCGAAGTGCGCAAGATGCTGCGCGAGAAATACACGTTGAAGGTCACCTGCCCAGGCGATCCGCTGCTGGCCGCCGAAGGCCTTTTGGTACTCGATGACACCTGGCCGGACTTCACGCGCGGTCGCTGGTCGATCAAGAAGGTCACCGCCAGTGGCAAGCGCGAGGAAAGCTATCGCTGCCTGATCGAAGCAACCGGCCTCGACCCCAAGGCTGACGCCAAAGCCTGACTCCCCGCTTTCTCACTGCGCTGAAGATCCCTGTGGGAGCGGGCTTGCCCGCGAAGAGGCCAGCCCATTCAAAAGAGATGCCGGTTGATCCACCGTCATCGCTGGCGAGCCAGCTCCCACAGGTTTTGCAGTGTTCTGCAGACCGCTTTTCATTCAACTCTGGAACATCCCCATGAAGATCACCCCGATCCTCACGCAACTGCGTGGGCAATGCCCTGGGCTTGCCAATCACATTTCGGTGGGCGTCGATCTGGCGTTGCTGCAAGGCAATCCCGATCTGCCAATGCCTTCGGCGCATGTTCTGCCGCTGGCGGATCTGGCCAGCACCAGCACTGCACAAAACCTCACCGCGCAACCGATTCGCGAGCGCTTCGAAGTCGTCCTCGTGCTTGACGCCAGCGAGGCTACAAAAGCGCTGGATCTGTTGCACGACCTGCGCGCTGAACTGTGGCGCGCGTTGGTGGGGTTCAAGCCGGACAAAGACTACAGCGCCATCGCCTATGACGGCGGTGAACTGGTCTCGATCAACAGCAGCCGCGTGTTCTATCGGCTGCGCTTTTTTGCCGAGTTCCAGCTCGGCCGCAATCTGCCGAGTCAGCCTGCGGAGAGTTGGCACGAACGCGAACTGGACGGTTTGTCGTCCTTTACCGGGGCCACCGTGCGGGTCGATGCGATCGACCCCGCCGACCCCAACCTGCAACGCCCGGGCCCCGATGGGCGCGTGGAACTGACTTTCTCTGGAGACGTAACCCCATGAGCAATCGCATCACCGTACTGCCGGCCGCCGGCCGTGTCGTACCTGACCCGGAGGCCGGCGATCTGCTGCCGCTCGAAGGCCGTGAAGTGCTGGACAGCGCCTGGTGGCGCCGGCGTCTGGCCGACGGCGATATCACAATCAAAACCGCAAAAGCGGCTAAACCACAGGGAGCCAAATAATGGCGATCGGATTCAGCAACATCCCCGCGGACATTCGTGTACCGCTGTTCTATGCCGAAATGGACAATTCGGCTGCCAATAGCGCGAGCTCGACCCTGCGTCGCTTGATCGTCGCTCAGGTCAACGACAACATTGCCCCGACCGAGGTCGGCAAACTGGTGCTGGTCTCCAGCGTTGCACTGGCTAAAAGCATCGGCGGCCAAGGCTCGATGCTTGCTTCGATGTACGAGACCTTCCGCAAGGCTGACCCGATCGGCGAGATCTGGTGCCTGCCGCTGCACAACACCGAAGGCGCCATCGCCAAAGGTGTGTTGACCCTCACCGGCACCGCGACCCAGGCCGGTCTACTCAATCTCTACGTCGGCGGCGTGCGGGTGCAGGCTACCGTGGTCAACGGCGCAACCGCTGCTCAGGCCGCCACGGCGCTGGCGCAGAAAATCAACGCCACGGCCGACCTGCCGGTGAGCGCTGCCGTTGCCGAAGGCGTAGTCACCCTGAACGCCAAATGGACGGGCGACAGCGGCAACGACATCAGCCTGCAATTCAATCGCCTGGGCAAGAGCAACGGCGAAGAAACCCCGGCCGGCCTGACCAGCGCCATCACCGCCATGACCGGCGGCGCCGGTGTGCCGGATCAGGTTGAAGCGATCGCCGCACTGGGTGATGAGCCATTCGAATTCATCGCGTTGCCATGGTCCGATCTGTCGACGCTCAATACCTGGCAAGCCGTCATGGATGACAGCACCGGTCGCTGGTCGTGGGCCAAGCAATTGTTCGGTCACGTCTACAGCGCCAAGCGCGGCACCGTCGGCACTCTGGTTGCTGCCGGCCAGGCACGCAACGACCAGCACATGACCATTCAGGCGCTGGAGCCGGGCGTTCCGCAACCGTTCTGGGTACAAGCTGCCGCACTGGCTGCACGCACCGCCGTGTTCATCTCCGCCGACGCCAGCCGTCCGACGCAAAGCGGCAGCCTGCCGGGTGTTGATCCGGCACCGGCCAGCGAACGCTTCACCCTGACCGAGCGTCAGTCGCTGCTCAACTACGGCATCGCCACCGCTTACTACGAAGGCGGCTACGTGCGCATCCAGCGCTCGATTACTACTTACCAGAAAAACGCTTACGGCCAGGCCGACAACTCCTATCTGGACAGCGAAACCATGCACCAGTCGGCGTTCATCGTCCGTCGTCTGCAAAGCGTGATCACCAGCAAATACGGCCGGCACAAACTGGCCTCCGACGGCACCCGTTTCGGCGCCGGTCAGCCGATCGTCACCCCGAGCACCATTCGCGGCGAGCTGATTGCGCAGTACGCCAAGCTCGAACTGGAAGGCCATGTCGAGAACGCCGAGCTGTTCGCCGAGCACCTGATCGTCGAGCGCGACGTGCAGGACCCGAGCCGCGTGAACGTGCTGTTCCCGCCGGATTACATCAACGGTCTGCGCGTGTTCGCACTTCTCAACCAATTCCGTCTGCAGTACGACGACGCGGCTTGATCAGCGCGTTTGACGACAAGCATTCAGCCCACCTCGCGTGGGCTTTTTTATTCAAGGGAGTAACACCATGGGTCAACTGATTGCAGGCACCTGCTACGTCAAGGTCGACGGCGCACAACTGACTATCAATGGCGGCTGCGAAGCCCCACTGATGGCCGTTAAACGCGAAACCGTCGTCCCCGGCTTCTACAAGGAAACCGACATCGCGCCGTCGTTCAAAGTGACCGCGCTGCACACCGCCGACTTCCCGCTGAAGAAGCTGATCGAAGGCACCGACATTACCGTCACCTGCGAATTCAGCAACGGCAAAGTCTACGTGCTGGCCGGTGCGTATCTGGTCGAAGAGCCAGTCTCCAAAGGCGATGACGCCACCATCGAACTGAAATTCGAAGGCATCAAGGGGACCTGGCAATGAGCGGCGCCGTGAAGCTTCAGGTTGCGATCGAAGCTCACGGCGAGCCCCTGACCGAACTCGTCCTGCGCCGTCCGACGGTGCAGGAAGTGCGAGCGATCAAGGCGCTGCCGTACAAGATCGACAAGAGCGAAGAAGTCAGCCTCGACATGGACGTGGCGGCCAAATACATCGCCGTGTGCGCCGGCATTCCGCCGTCGTCGGTCAACCAGTTGGATCTGGCTGACCTCAATGCGCTGAGCTGGGCCGTTGCGAGTTTTTTCATGAGTGCGGCGTCGGCGCCATCACCGACCTGATCGCCGTCGCCTATGACCTGGCCTGGTTCTGGAAGGTTGACCCCGAACAGATGATGGCCAGGCCACTGGATGTGCTCCGCGAATCGCTGGAGCACGCGCAACGGATCAACGCGATGCAGCAGGTGCAGTGATGGCAGACGAAGAAACCAAAGTGAAAACGCCGGTGCTGATCACCGGCATCGACGAACTGTCGCCCAAGCTCGGCGCCCTTCAGGCCAAGGTCGAGAGTTTCAAGAAAAATCTCGAACAGGCCGGCCTCGGCAAACTGGACATCAGCGGTCTGTTCAAGGGCGGCAGCGTGATCACGCCGTTCGTGGACGGGATCAAATCGGCGGCGGCGTTTCAGGGCAAATTGACCGAAGTCAGCGACACGGCAAAAACCGTCGACCTGCCCGCCACGCCGAAAGTCGCTGCACAGAACATGAACGTGTTCAGTGCCTCGATGGAGAAGGTTTCGGCGGCCGTCGACGCCGCGCTGGTGCCGGCGGTAGGGGCGTTGGTGGTCGGGCTGGAACCGATGCTGACGCAGGTCGGCAGCCTGCTCGCCGACAACCCGAAACTGGTCGAAGGTCTGGCGGCGGGGGCGATTGCCTTCTCCGCCATGCAAACCGCCGTCACCGGTATGACCCAGGTGATGGACGTCATGAGCATGGTGCTCAAGACCAATCCGATCATGCTGATCGCCATGGGCATCGCGGTGGCGGCCGGTTTGATTTATGCCAACTGGACGCCGATCAGCGCGTTCTTCAAGGGCCTGTGGGAGGGCGTGAAAAACCTCGGAGCGAGTGCGATGGCGACGTTGCGCTCGATCCTCGATTGGCGACCGCTGGATGCACTGGCGGCATGGTGGTCACCGATCGCGGGATTCTTCTCCGGGATCTGGGACAAGGTCAAAGCCGTCACCGCGCCGGTGATCGACTTCTTCAAGTCGGTGTTCTCCTGGACACCCGCCGGCATGATCCTGGACAACTGGGCGCCGCTGACGGGGCTGTTTTCGGCGATCTGGGAATTGCTCAAGGCCTTGAGTGTGCCGGTGATGGCGTTCCTCAAAGGCCTGTTCGACTGGACGCCGTTGGGCATGATCATCAACAACTGGGGGGCGATCACCGGGTTCTTCGGCTCGATCTGGACGGCGCTGCAACCGGCGGCACAAGCGATCAAGGATTTTTTCGGCACGTTGTTCGACTTCTCCCCGCTGGGGATGATCGTCAATAACTGGGGCAGCATCGTCACGTTCTTCGAACCGATCTGGACCGCGTTGCAAACGTCGGCGCAGCAGATCAAAAGCTTCTTCCAGAGCTTGTTCGAATGGTCGCCGCTGGAACAGATCGCCATGTACTGGCAACCGATCAGCGAAGTGTTTTCGGCACTGTGGGGCGTGGTGCAAGCGCTGGCTGCGCCGGTGTTGGAGTTTCTGCACAACATGTTCGAATGGACACCGTTGGGGCAGATCATCAAGAACTGGGGGCCGATCACCGAATGGTTCGGCGAGTTGTGGCAAAAGCTGCAAACCGTCATCGCGCCGATCAAAGAGCTGTTCGACGGTGGTTTTGCCGGACTGATCGCCAAGGTCACCGGCAAGGTGGAAACCTTCACCGAGGCACAACGCCAGACCAATGCCGAAGGCAAAGGCGAACTGGCACCAGCGTTCTTCGGCGCGAACCCTCAGGCATCGAGCAACGGCACGCTACAGGGTGGATCGTTGCCACAGAGTTCCGGTGCCCTGATCCAGCAAAGCGCCGCCAACAACCGTACGCAACTCGAGGGCGGCCTCACGGTGCGCTTCGAAAATGCTCCGGCGGGGCTGCGCACTGATCAACCGCAAACCAATCAACCGGGCCTGGCGCTGTCGTCGCGCATCGGCTATCGCTCGCTGTCGGCAGGAGGTTCCAATGAACTGGCGTGACCGTTTGTTGCCGGCATCCTTTCGCGGTGTCGGCTTCTGGATCGATCAGGCGAAAACCCCGGTCGGTCGCAAAGGTCAGCTGCACGAATATCCGCAGCGTGACCTGCCGTATTTCGAGGACCTCGGCCAGCAGGCCAAGACCCACGACATCACGGCGTTCATCATCGGCCCTGATTGCCTGGAGCAGCGCGACAAGCTGCTCAAGGCGTTGGAAGCGGGCAGCGGTGAGCTGGTGCATCCGTGGCTGGGACGGCTGCAAGTCAAGGTCGGCGAGTGCGACATGACCCACACCCGCCAGGACGGCGGGCTGGTGACTTTTGCGCTGAAGTTCTATCCCGACCAACCATTGCCGTTCCCGACCGCTACCGTCAGCACGCAGAAAGTCTTGTTGGTCAAGGCCGACTCCTTGCTGGGTTCGGCGGTGGCGCGCTTCGAACAGGCGATGACGCTGATCAAGGCTGCGCGGATCGGCATCGCCAATCTGCGCAACAGCCTGACCGGGGTTTTTGAGGTGATCAAAGAGCAGCTCAAACCGCTGATCGAGCAGTACAGGCAGATCACTGAACTGGTCAAGGCCGTCAAGGAATTGCCCAAGGAAGTGGCTGCGGAGTTCAAGGGTTTGCTCGGTGATATCAAGGAACTCAAGGCGTTCGCGAAGGAGGGCTACCGTGGCGTGATTGCCGACGTGTCGCAACAACTCGAAGCGATCCGCAAGGCCGATGCACCGAAGATCACCACCGGCAAGGACACCAACGCGGCGGCGCAAGCCATGGCCGATCTGGTGCAAGACACGATGCTGGTCAAGGTCGCGCAATGGGTGGCATCGATGCCGGTGGCGACAACCCCGGTGAAGCTGCAATCGATACCCTCGGTGGGGCAACAGGCGACAACGCCGGTGAGCCGCCAGGAAGTACCGGTCAGTGACGATATGAAAGCGCTGCGCGCGGCGGTGTCGGCGGCCATCGATCCGATGTTGGCGAAGGCCGGTCCGGCGCACTTTCAGGCGATCAACGATGTGAAAGAGGCTCTGGTGGCTCACCTCAAAGCGGTGGCTTCGTCCGGCGTGCGCCAGGTCAGCAAGGCGTTTCAGGAAAGCTTTCCGGCACTGGTCGTTGCCTACAAGCAATTTGGCGATGCCACGCGGGTCGATGAAATCACTCAGCGCAACGGGATTACCCATCCGGGGTTCTCGCCCAACGAAGTCAAAGTGTCCGGGGAGTGAGCCATGAGCGAGATGGATAACCGCGTCACGCTGACGGTCAACAACATGGAATACGGCGGCTGGAAAAGCGTGGAAATCACCGCTGACCTGGAGCGCCAGTTTCGCACCTTCAAACTCGACATCACCTGGCAATGGCCGGGGCAGACCGTCGATCAGCGGATCAGCCCCGGCGATCCCTGTGAAGTGAGGATCGGCAAGGATCTGCTGCTCACCGGTTACGTGTTCAAGGCGCCGATCCGCTATGACGGCCGGCAGATCAGCCTGACCCTGGAGGGCAGCTCCAAGACTCAGGATCTGGTCGATTGCGCCGCCAGAAACCAGCCGAATCAATGGCAGGAGCAACCGCTGCTGAGCATCGTTCAGGCGCTGGCGATGGAGTACGGCCTGATGGTGGTCAATGAGATTCCCGAGACTGCACGGCTGACCAAACACACGATCGTGCCGGGTGAAACCGTGTTTCAGTCGATCGATCGTCTGCTCTCGCTGTTGCGGGTGTTTTCTACCGATGACGAGCAGGGCCGACTGGTGCTGGCCAAGCCTGGCAGCGGCGGGCGCGCGAGCGATGCGCTGGAGCTGGGCAAGAATATTCTGTCGGCCAATGCGCCGATGGATCAGAGCCAGGTGTTTTCCGAGTACCGGGTGATCGGCCAGCAAAAGGGTTCGGACAAGAAGAGCGGGGCGGCGGTCAGCGAAGTTGAATCGACGGCCGCCGACCTGACCTTCAAACGTCGGCGCACCACGGTGATCAACGAAGGCACGCAACTGACCTTTGAGTTGGCGCAGCAGCGTGCCCAATGGGAAAGCGCCACCCGCATGGGCCGGGCGCAGACCACCACCTATCAGGTGCAGGGCTGGCGTCAGGCCAACGGCGATCTGTGGCGCCACAACACGCTGGTGCGGGTGAAAGATCCGGTGCTGGGGTTTGATGGCGACATGCTGATTTCAAAAGTGACGTATTCGCTGTCGGCACAGGGTTCGGTGACCACGCTGCAAGTAGCGCCGCCGCATACCTTCGATGCCAATCCCAGCCCTCCGAAAAAAACCTCATAAGCCCTGAAAAGATCGCAGCCTTCGGCAGCTCCTACCGGTGTACGCCGATCCTATGTAGGAGCTGCCGAAGGCTGCGATCTTTTGACGTCGGCCCGTTTCATACAGGAATTAAGCATGAGCCTACTGACACGCCTGCTGGCGCGCGGCACTGTCGTGCTCGCCAATTCGGCATCCAAGCTGCAATCGCTGCAAATGCGCCTCACCGCCGGCGAGGTCAATGACGACCTCGAACACTTCGAACCCTACGGTTTCACCAGCCATCCGCTGGCCGGTGCCGAAGGGGTCGTCACGTTCATCGGCGGCGACCGTTCCCACGCCATCGCCCTGGTCATCGCCGACCGCCGCTATCGCCTGCAATCGCTGGCCGCCGGTGAAGTGGCGATCTACACCGACGAGGGCGACAAGATTCATTTCAAGCGTGGGCGGATCATCGACATCGAAACCGCCACGCTGAACATCCGCGCCAGCAGCGCGGTGAACTTCGACACGCCGGTGATCAATCAGACCGGAAAAATCGTCTCCACCGGCGATCAGTTGGCCGCTGGCATCAGCCAGATCAAACACGTGCACGTCGGCGTCCAGGCCGGCAGCGGCCAGACCGGCGCGCCGGCAGGAGGCAAGTAATGTTGATCAGCCCGAACCTCCACGCTGCGCTGACCCGCGCCGTGCTCATCAGCCTGTTCACCTGGCGCCGTGCCGCCGATGACGACGCCCTCGACGACGAAGAGCGCTTCGGCTGGTGGGGCGACACGTTTCCCACCGTCGCCGACGATCGCATCGGCTCGCGGCTGTGGCTGCTACGCCGGGTCAAGCTGACCCGACAGACCCAGATGGACGCCGAGTTCTATGCCCGCGAAGCCTTGCAATGGCTGATCGACGACGGTCATTGCAGCGCCATCGACATCCTCAGCGAACGCCTCGACGCCCAGCGCCTGAACCTGCGCACGGTCCTGACCCTGGCTGACGGCGAACGTCTGGACATCAACCCCGATAACAGTTGGCAGGTGATCTATGCCGTTTGAAACCCCTTCGCTGCCGGTGCTGATCAAGCGCACCCAAAGCGACCTGGCCGGCGACTCGCTGCGCCAGTCCGATGCGCAAGTCTTGGCCCGTACCCTCGGCGGCGCGGCTTATGGTCTGTACGGTTATCTCGACTGGATTGCCGAGCAGATCCTTCCCGACAAAGCCGATGAATCGACCCTGGAACGCATCGCCGCGCTGCGTTTGAACCAACCGCGCAAACCCGCGCAAGTCGCCACCGGCAGCGTCAGTTTTACCGCCACTGCCGGCGCAGTGCTCGACGCCGATACGCTGCTGCAAACCAATGACGGCCGCACCTACAAAGTCACCGCCGCGCGCACCACGACCAATGGCAGCAACACCACCACCATCGCCGCGCTGGATGCCGGCAGCCTCGGCAATGCCGACGCCGGTCTGGTGCTGACCCCCGTGCAGCCGATCACCGGCATCGTCAGCAGCAGTTTTGTCCTGCTGGCGCCGGGGCTCAACGGGGGTGTGGCGCGCGAAAGCCTGGAGTCGTTGCGCTCGCGAGTGATCCGTTCGTACCGGGTCATTCCTCACGGTGGCTCGGCCAGCGACTACGAAACCTGGGCACTGGAAGTGCCGGGCGTGACGCGGGCCTGGTGCCGTGGCGGCTTTCTCGGGCCGGGCACTGTCGGCGTGTACATCATGCGTGACGATGACCCGCAACCAGTGCCGAACGACGAGCAACTGGCCGAGGTGCAGGCCTACATCGAGCCGTTGCGCCCGGTCACGGCAGAAGTACACGTGCGTCCGCCGATTCAGGTGCCGGTGGTTTATCGCCTGAAGCTGACCCCCGACACCAGCGCCGTGCGCGCGGCCGTCGAAACCCAATTGCGCGACTTGCACAACCGCGAGGCTGACCTCGGCGAGGATCTGTTGATCAGCCACATCCGCGAAGCCATCAGCAGCGCGGCGGGTGAAACCGACCATGTGCTGAGCGCCCCGATTGCCAACGTTTCGGCCAACGACAGCGAACTGCTCACCTTCGGAGGTTGCGTATGGGGGGCATAAGAACTGCCGCGCAATATCAGGCGCAACTGCGCGCCTTGCTGCCGAGTGGCCCGGCCTGGGACCCGGAGCGTGTGCCGGAGCTGGAAGAAGTGCTGCAAGGCGTCGCCGTCGAACTGGCGCGCCTCGACGCCCGCGCCGCCGACCTGCTCAACGAGATGGACCCGGCCGGCGTCAGTGAACTGGTGCCCGACTGGGAACGGGTGATGAACCTGCCCGACCCGTGCCTGGGCGCCACCCCGCTGTACGACGATCGTCGCCTGGCCGTACGCCGGCGCTTGCTCGCGGTCGGCAGCCAGGCCGTCGGCTATTACCTTGAAATCGCCAAAAGTCAGGGCTATCCCAACGCCACCATCAGCGAACTCGAAGCACCGCGCATGGGCCGTTCACGTTTCGGCTCGGCACATTGGGGCACGTGGGAAGCGCAATTCATGTGGACGCTCAACACCGGCGGGCGCCTGCTGCTCGGGCGGCGTTTCGGTGCGAGTTATTGGGGCGAGCGTTTCGGCGTCAACCCGGGCTCGGCGCTGGAATGCCTGATCCACCGCAGCGCACCGGCGCATACCAAGGTGCACATCAATTATGACTAGGGAGGGATGAACGATGGATTATCCGAACAGTGTGCCCAGCGCCGGCTTGGTGAATGGGAAATTTGTTGATGAAAACCCGATGACCGGAACCCCGGGATCGCTGATTCCGGCGGAATGGGGTAACGGGGTGACGTTGGAGATTCTCAACGTGATCAATGCGGCTGGGTTGACCCCGGACGAGAAGAAGTACGATCAGTTGTTGCAGGCGATTCAGAGCGTTTCGGCCAAGGGCTGGAATCTGGATTCGGCGTTGCCGATCGGCTCGTTGCCAACCGCTACCGTGGCTACGGCAGACGGGCGATTGCCGATCACGCCGACGGCGTTTGCCACCAGTGGCGGGCGCTTATCAATTCTGCCGGGTGTGCTGGTCAGCCTCGGCCAGGAAGTGTTGGCGGGCCAGTTGGGGCGCCCGCGCACCTTTACTACGCAAGCCTGGAGCAGCGGCGATCTGTTGCCCAACTCCGGTTACTTTCTGCGAGCGCAAGTGGTCGCCGGTGTGCTGACCTTCTACACGCAGCGCGGCATCATCTATGACGCCACGCCCGAGGGATTGAAGGGCACGATCAATGGTGCGGCGGGCGGTGGTTTTCAGTCGACGCCTTTGGATCTCTGTCTGGCGTGGGTGGTGACAGCCGGCCCCGGCTCAGTACCGATTGTCCGGCCGATGTATAACCGTAGCCGCTTGTCGTGGACGCAAACAATCAGCGGCAATGGCGTGGTGTACCTGCCACTGGACCCGCATGCCCGTGCCGCGCGTCTGGTTGTGGGCAATGCGACGCCGCATCCGACGCAAGTCACCGCTATGAATTTTGCTACACCCGGTTGGCTGGGCGCCAACTACTGTTTTCTCAACCCGAAGGCTGCCGCGTCGAGCAACTGGGATGGCTGGGCCATTGCGGGTGAGACGGTGCGGATTATCACCAACAACGAGGTGAATGACACAACCGTTTCGACATTGACCGCAAGCTTCGACCACAGCATGTTGCGTTCCCTGTGGCAGACCTATCAAGCTGAACACGCCTTGGGTGCCGATAACGGCACAAGTGACGAATTGCTGTTCAGCATGGGCATCAAAAACATTCTCCCGAGCGACTACGCCAACGGTATTGCGATCAACTTTGCAGCGGCGGTGAATATCAATCTTTCCTGGGAGTTGATCCGATGATCATCATTCAAGAACTGCATCAGTTCGAGGACGGCTTGCGCGCTGCACAACCTTCCCCGGCCCATGACTGGGATGGTGAAGCCTGGCAGCTCAATGTTGGCAGAGTGGCCGAACTGGAGCTGCAAGACGCCGAACGCCTCTGCGACAAAATCGACGGCGTCGCGGACAGCGTCCGCACGGTGCTGGCGGGCGATCCGCTCAAAGCCATGGAATACGCCCAGGCAGCCGCTGACGCGCAGGCTTATCAAGACGCCGGTTACCCGAAAAAGGAAGTGCCGTTGTCGGTCGCTGCCTGGGTGGTCAAAGGTCGTACGGCCAAACAGGCTGCTGAGCAGATTCTGAGTAAGGCCGATCAATTGACCGACCATTTGCTGACGCTGCGTACGTTGCGCCTGAAGGCCAAGGCGCAGATTCGCGCGCAGGCGGCCAAGGGCAAGATGGCGCTGGCACGCAGTACCAGCGACGAAGCACTGGTGGCGATTCGCGAGCTGCTCGGCAATCAACTCAGCTAGTAGCAACGCTGCGAACCTGTTCCCCCAAGCCCACTTCACCGTGGGCTTTTTATTTTCAGAAAAAACATCGTAGCCGGCGCTCGGCAGCGACCGCTGCGTCATGGCTCATTTGTCATTTCAGAGGAACGAACACTCTATGGATTATCCAAAAAGCGTCCCCAGCGTCGGCCTGGTCGATGGCCGTTTCGTTGATGAAAACCCTGTGGCGGGCACGCCCGGCTCATTGATTCCGGCGGTCTGGGGCAATGCCGTCACAGAGGAAATACTCAGTGTGGTTTCCAGCGCCGGACTGGTGCCCACCGAAGGCGACAATCGCCAACTGCTCAAGGCCTTGCAGGCGCTGTTGGCTCTGGCCAGTCCGATGGGCTCCTCAGTGATCAATGTATCGACCTCCAAGGGGCTGACGGCCAGTGAACTCGGACTTGTGTTGGTCAATGCCAGCAGTGGCGTGACGACCATCAGTCTGCCGGCCGCCGACGCTGCACTGGGTACTCGCGACGTCATCGTGCGCCGGGTCGACAACGCGTCTACCCGGTTGGTGGTCCGCGCCTCCGGCACCGACAAAATCAGATTCCACACGCACCTGGCCACTGCCGGCTACCCGTTTTTCGTGCTGATGGGCTCGGGGGACTGGTGGCATCTGCGCAGCGATGGCGCAGGCAATTGGTGGCCGCTTGGACGGTTCGACAGCACGCCATTGGGCCGGACTGTGTTCGAGACCACGACGCAGCTCAACCCCGGCGGATATGGGCCGCTTAACGGGGCGGTATTCAGTCGCAGCGACTGGCCGTGGTTGTGGGATCACGCGCAGCAGTCCGGCGGACTGACCACCGAGGCCGCAAGAGGCGGGGCCGAAGGCGGCTGGACGAGCGGAGACGGCACCTTGACCTTTCGCGGGCCGGAAAGCCGGGGTGAGTTCATCCGGTTGAGCGACGAGGGCCGAGGAATCGACGTAGGGCGCTCGGTCGGCAGTTGGCAGGTCGACATGTTCCGCTCCCATCGCCATGAACTTAAAAGCGACATGCTGGGTGTGCCTTTGGTGGCGGCCCAGAACGCAGCACCGGATGCATTATTCAACCAAGCCAATATCAGTCTCGGATTTACCGAAAGCACCGGCGGTGTTGAAACGCGTCCGCGCAACATGGCCTATCCAGGCCGGATAAAACTTATCTGAGGCCCACTTCGGGCTTCTTTCATCAGCAAAAGGAAGTGAACAATGGATTACTACTACGTCGTAGACGAAACCAATCAGATCATCACCGGCCCGATCGACTTGCCAGTGACGCCGGGCCTCGGTGTTCAAATACCCGGTAATGTGATTGTACTGACGGAGCTACTGCCGGATCCCGAGGTGGGTTATGTCTGGGTTTGGCGCAATGCACAGGCCTCGCAGTTGATCGATCTGCGCAACCGCTTCTTCTATCGCAAGGACAACGGCAGCTATGTCTACTGGACCGAACTGGGTCCTGTGCCTGATTACCTGACGGCCAAGGTACGGCCAAACAGCTATTACTTCTGGAAGGATGATGACTGGGTACTGGACGTCGAAGCCGAACGTGCAGGCCTGGCCGCGCAGGCCGATGTCGAACGCGATAACCGCCTGCGTGAAGTGATCATTCGCGTCGCGCCGCTGCAATACGCTTATGACGTGGGCGAGGCCACCAGCGAGCAGTTGGCCTCGCTGCAAGCCTGGAAACGCCATGCCCTGAACCTGGCGCGTATCGAGCTGCAAGCGGGTTATCCGTCGGTCATCGAGTGGCCCACCGCACCGGCCAAATTCGTGATTTCACCCACCGTTTAACCTTCGACTCACTTACTGAAAAACTACAGGCGGCCCTGTGCTGCCGGCATTCGGCTGCCTGTAACACTGAAAAGGTTCTGACGTGGACTATCCAAAAACCATCCCCGGCGTTGGCCTGGTCAACGGCGGATTTATCGATGAAAACCCAGTGGCCGGAACGCCGGGGTCGTTGATTCCTGCTGCCTGGGGCAACAGCGTCACGCAAGAAATTCTCAACGCGATCAAGGCCGCCGGATTGACCCCTGATGAAGCCAGAACCGATCAGTTGGCCACGGCCATTGGCGCATTGGTCGACTTCACCAAGCTGAAAAACACCCCGACCACGCTCAGTGGTTATGGCATCACCGATGCAGTGGGGCGGCTGCTGGCTGTCAGGCAGATTGAAACAGTCGGGATCACCGTTTACATGCCCAACCCGAAAACCAAACGCATTCGTGTGCGCCTGGTTGGCGCGGGTGGTTCCGGTGGTGGGTGCGCACCGGTGCCGGCCAATAATCAAATCCTTGGCGGTGGAGGTGGCTCGGGCGCCTACGCCGAAAGCCTGTATGAGGTGACGCCACAAATGTTCGCCGGCGTACCGGTTTCCCTGGGCGCAGGTGGCGCAGTGAGTAACACCACAGGTCTGTCGGGTGGCGGCGCATCCTTCGGTTCTTACATGAGTGTTTCGGGGGGCGGTGGCGGTCAGAAACTGGCGATCGTCGTCACTGGCACCTCATCCGGATTCATTCAGGGCGGCGTGGGCGGTGCGGTGACTGGCGGCAATCTCTGCAGTGCCCGGGGCATCACCGGCGGATTTGGCATGAGTAATGCCAATTGGGGCCTGCTCTCCGGTTGCGGTGCGGCCAGTGCGTTCGATGGCGGCGGCCCGTTCACCGGATCAAACACAGTGGGCAACGCAGGCATCCGTGGTTCGGGTGGCAGTGGCGCGTGCTCGGTCAACCCTTCTGCTTCAGTCGTCAGCGGCGCTGGTGGCAACGCCTTTTGCGAAATCTGGGAGTACGAGTAATGGCCGTTTATGCACGGATCGAAAACGGCGTGATCGTCGAACGGATCGACACCGGTGATTACGCAATCAGCGAGCTGTTTGCACCGTCGTTTGTCGAGTCGATGGTCCGCGTGCCAGACGACATGGCGGTCGACATCGGCGCACCGATGAGCGCGCTCACACCAGCTATCGAGCAGCTGCCCGTCGTGCCGCTTGCCGCTGTCGCGCCGGCGGCCGTTGTCTTGGAACAAGCGTCTGTGGCGCCAGAGCGTACGTGGCGCGAAGCGTCTCTTTCAGCGACCGAATGGTGTGTGACGCGTCATCGCGATGAGCAGGCATTGGGGCGTGGAACGACGCTCAAGGCCGCGCAGTATCTGGAGTTGCTGGAATACCGCCAGGCGCTGCGTGACTGGCCTGAGGCCAGCGGTTTCCCTGCAGTGGTTTCTCGGCCGACAGCACCGCAATGGTGGGTCGCCAATGCGGGTTGACGTCCGCGGTTTCAGGCATTTTCAGACAAGGAGTTGAATCATGGATTATCCAAAGAGTGTTCCTAGCGCCGGATTGGTAGATGGCAAGTTTGTCGATGAAGATTTACTGACGGGCAAGCCGGGCTCGTTGATTCCGGCCAGTTGGGGTAATGGTGTTACGCAGGAGTTGTTGACGGTCATCCAGAGCGCGGGGCTGACACCGTCGGAGGCCGCCAATAATCAACTGCTCAGTGCGCTGCGTAGCAACAATCTGTTCGTCACGGCACCGCAGTTCAATCAAGGCAAAGCGGTCGCCACCACCGAGTTCGTCGCCCGCGCGGGCCTGCAGTTTTCCGGGTTCGTGTCCTACCCTGCGAGCACTGTCCTGACCGTGGCCAACGTGGGCGGGGTGGCAAGTTTCGCCAGCGCAACGCCGATCACCGCAACGTTGCCTTCCATCAATGGCATCGCCCATGCCAGCACGCTACACGTGATCAATGCGGGCAACGGTGTTCTGACCATCAACCCTGCCGCTAACGAACAAATTGAAACCTGCAACGGTACGTTCGGGGCGCTGAAGCTCGGTCTCGGCGACTCCGCATGCCTGATCAAACTGGCGAGCCAATGGCGGCTGTACGCAGGGTCGATCAGCGATCGTTATGCAACGGCGCATTCGGGTGTCTATGGCAACGTCGGCTATCAACGCTTTGCCAGCGGCAACATTGAGCAATGGGGCGTGGGCACAACGGATGCGAAGGGCGAAGTCGACGTGATTTTTCCAATCTCCTTTCCGACAGCCTTTTCTTCGCTGGTGGCTACTCATGCTGGCGGTGACGGCGCAATGGTCATCCTGATTGCGGGTTCTGGAAAGCAACAAGGCTGCAAGCTCAAGGTTCGTGATTTCGGCGGCAGCATTGCTGCGGGTTGGGGCATCAATTATTTCGCAAAGGGCTATTGAATGAATCCGTACAACGTTTTGTTCAGCGCCAGCACCCGGGGCGTTTATGTAGCGGGTATCAACTCCACTGACATTCCCGATGACGTCATCGAGATTCCTCAGACTTACTGGATCTCGCTGCTGCAGCAATTGGCCGTTACGGCAAAGGTGATCGGCGTGCGTGCGGATAACGGCTATCCGATTCTGGTCGATCCTGCGCCTCCTTCGGCCGATGAAGCAGCCGACGCCGAGCGCCGTTGGCGCACCGCGCAACTGGCCGCCACCGACGGGTTGGTCGCGCGCGATCGCGATGAACTGGAAGACGGCGGCGGCACGACGCTGACCACCGAGCAATATGCCCAATTGCAGACGTATCGCCGCCAATTGCGCGACTGGCCGCAGGGTTCTTTTTTTCCGTTCAGTGAGCATCGGCCGTTGGCACCGAACTGGTTGGCGGCTGCGCCCTGAATCTTTTGAGAGATTGAAATGGATTATCCAAAAAGCGTTCCCGGCATAGGGCTGGTGAATGGAAAGTTCGTCAATGAAGACGTCATTGCGGGATTGCCCGGGTCGTTGATCCCGGCGACCTGGGGCAATAGCGTTACCGATGAGTTGTTGAATGTCGTCAAGTCGGCCGGCCTTGAACCGAACGAAGCCGAGGCGAACCAGTTGTTGCAAGCGCTGAAAAAACTCAGCCAGGCCGGTGAAGACAAACATGCCGCCGACATCGGCGCGGCCAATCTCTATATGGCCAATTATGTGCCTGCCGTCACCGCATTGAAGGACGGCTTGGCGCTGCGTTTTACCGCCGGCAATGCCAATACCGGGGCGAGTACGTTTGCACCGAACGGGTTGATGCCCAAGCCGCTCGTCAGTCTTGCAGCAAGTACATTGCGCCCTGCCGAGATTGTCGGCGGTAGCGTGTGTTCGGTGGTGTACAGCGCGGCTCTGGACAGTTGGGTGTTGGTGTATGCGAGTGGTGGCAATGCTGCCAGTGGTCGACTATTGGGTGTCAGGACGTTTACGGCGTCCGGCAACTATGTACCGGCAGTGGGAATGAAGAACGTATTGGTCACCGTCGTCGGCGGAGGTGGTGGCAGCTCGGGAATCGGTGCGACGAATTCTTCTCAGGTTTCCCTCGCAGGAGGTGGTGCCTCCGGTAGCTACGCACAAGCCTGGTTATCATCTGGCGCGATCGGGCTGAGCCAAATCGTCACAGTTGGGGCGGGGGGCGCTGCGGGCGTTGTCGGCACTGGCGGCGGAAGTGGCGGAACAAGTTCGCTGGGTTCATTGGTTTCGGCCACTGGCGGTGGCGGTTCTCCCTGGAGTACTCCACTCACGCTTCCTGGGTTCGGCTTGTATGTGGGTGGTTTTCCCAGCCAAATCTCAATGGGCGGCAATATTGTCAATTCGGCAGGAGCAGCCGGCAGCCCAGGGATGTGCCTTACCGGATCAACCCTTGCCGGGCACGGCGCAAACTCACCTCTTGGCAGTGGTGGGTATGCGAGCAGCGTCGCATTGAGTGTGGCCGCCCCTGGTTCCGGTTATGGCTCAGGCGCGGGCGGGATTGCTAACGCAACCAATCAGCCAGGCAGGCCCCGCGCTTCAGGAGCACCGGGTGCTGTAATCATCTACGAGTACGCCTGATGAAAACCTACGCACGCATCGCCAACAACACCGTGGTCGAGCTGCTCTCCACCGACGGCAACATGGCCAAGATGTTTCACCCGGATCTGCTGTGGGTCGATATCACTGAAGTCACCCCGGCACCGCAAATCGACTGGAACGCCAACTTCGGCAACCTCGGTTGGGTGTTCGCAGCACCCGAAGAACCCGCGCCGGACAGCCCCCTGAAAACTCTGGCAAAAAAGTGGCTGACAGGCATTGGCCGTCAATCGTGATTCAATCGAGGGACTATCCAGG
Source organism: Pseudomonas sp. PB103 (assembly GCF_009764635.1). NCBI lineage: Bacteria > Pseudomonadati > Pseudomonadota > Gammaproteobacteria > Pseudomonadales > Pseudomonadaceae > Pseudomonas > Pseudomonas sp. PB103. Next base: position 115,155 of record NZ_RWIL01000054.1, read on the forward strand.
GAGGATCAAGCATTATGCAAATAACTGAAAACAACCTTATCGACATCATGCCCAACGCCCGCTCCCAAGCGGGCGTTTTTGTTTCTGCGCTCAACGCAGCCATGACTCGCCGTCGTATCGACACGCCCAAACGCATGGCTGCGTTTCTGGCGCAGGTCGGCCACGAGTCCGGGCAATTGCGCTATGTGCGTGAACTGGGCAACAACCAATACCTGAGCAAATACGACACCGGCACCTTGGCCTTGCGTTTGGGCAATACGCCAGAGGCTGATGGCGACGGGCAAAAATACCGTGGGCGTGGGCTGATTCAGATCACCGGCCGCAGCAACTATCGCCAATGCAGCCTTGGGCTGTTCGGCGATGAGCGTCTGCTGTCGTTGCCTGAACTGCTCGAGCAACCACAATGGGCAGCCGAATCGGCAGCATGGTTCTGGGAACAGAACGGCCTCAACGAGCTGGCCGACCGCGATCAGTTCAACACCATCACGCGGCGTATAAACGGCGGGTTGAACGGCTTGCAGGATCGTCTGGAGATCTGGGCGCGGGCGAGGGCGGTGCTATGCCTTTCTCCTGGCGCGTGATCGGCCTTCTTTTGCTGGCCGCGGGCGCTTTTGCGGCGGCCTGGCAGTTGCAGGACTGGCGCTACGGCCGGCAACTGGCCGAGCAGGCCCGGTTAAACGCGGAGGTGCTGAACCAACAGAATCTGGCTGCCGCTTCGGTCCAACAGGTCGAGCAGGATAAACGTCTGGCGCTGGAGCAACGGCTCTCGGCCAGTGAACAAAGCCACTACCGAGCGCTGAGCGATGCCCAACGTGATCAGGATCGCTTGCGCGATCGTCTTGCTACTGCTGATGTGCGCCTGTCGGTCCTTCTCGACGCCGGCGACGTTGCCCAAGGCTGCAGCGTGCCCGCCACCGCCGGCACCGGCGGCGTGGATCATGCAACCGTACGCGCCCGACTTGACCCGGCGCATGCTCAACGAATTATCGCCATCACCGACAGCGGCGACCGCGGACTGATTGCTTTGCAGGCGTGTCAGGCTTATGTCAGAGCGTTGGCGCCCGAACATTTTGAATGAGTCTGTGTATTGAAAGCGCAACCGGCTCGTGTACGGTGGAGGCATTCCACACGATCCGGAGAGCGCCGTGAAAGAGATCACCCAACTGGCCGCCGAGCTTGGCCGACGTCTGCAAGTGCTCAATGCCCACGTGACCACCGCCGAGTCTTGTACCGGTGGTGGCATCGCAGAAGCGATCACGCGGATCCCCGGCAGTTCGGCGTGGTTCGAGGCCGGTTATGTGACGTACTCCAATCGGCAGAAAACCCTGCAACTGAATGTGCCGGCCGAGTTGTTCGAGACGGTGGGCGCGGTCAGTGCCGAGGTGGTCGAGGCCATGGTGCGTGGCGCTCAAGACAAAAGCCTGGCGCGATTTGCCGTCGCGGTCAGCGGCGTGGCTGGGCCGGACGGTGGTTCACCGAGCAAACCGGTGGGCACGGTGTGGCTGGCCTGGGGCGTTGGCGAGGCGGTTACCACTGAGGTTCAACACTTCCCCGGTAACCGCGATGAAGTCCGCCGACAAACGGTGAAGGCCGCGCTAGAGGGGCTCCTGCGACTAGCGGCACGAGAAATCGAAAATCAGGGGTAGGCGATCCGCGAACGCTGTGGAATAATACTGGCTACTTATACAGGTGTTGGCCGTCAGGCCTTATTGATTACGTGAGGACTTTAATGGACGACAACAAGAAGAAAGCCTTGGCTGCGGCCCTGGGTCAGATCGAACGTCAATTCGGCAAGGGTGCCGTGATGCGTATGGGCGATCAGGACCGTCAGGCGATCCCGGCTATCTCCACTGGCTCTCTGGGTCTGGACATCGCACTCGGCATTGGCGGCCTGCCAAAAGGCCGTATCGTTGAAATCTACGGTCCTGAATCTTCCGGTAAAACCACACTGACCTTGTCGGTGATCGCCCAGGCTCAAAAAGCCGGCGCGACCTGCGCATTCGTCGACGCCGAACACGCCCTCGACCCTGAGTACGCCGGCAAGCTGGGCGTCAACGTCGACGACCTGCTGGTGTCCCAGCCGGACACTGGTGAGCAAGCGCTGGAAATCACCGACATGCTGGTGCGCTCCAACGCGGTTGACGTGATCATCGTCGACTCCGTGGCTGCACTGGTACCGAAGGCTGAAATCGAAGGCGAAATGGGTGACATGCACGTGGGCCTGCAAGCCCGTCTGATGTCCCAGGCGCTGCGTAAAATCACCGGTAACATCAAGAACGCCAACTGCCTGGTGATCTTCATCAACCAGATCCGTATGAAGATCGGCGTGATGTTCGGCAGCCCGGAAACCACCACCGGTGGTAACGCGCTGAAGTTCTACGCTTCGGTCCGTCTCGACATCCGCCGTACTGGCGCGGTGAAGGAAGGCGACGAAGTGGTCGGCAGCGAAACCCGCGTCAAGGTTGTGAAGAACAAGGTCGCTTCGCCGTTCCGTCAGGCCGAGTTCCAGATTCTTTACGGCAAAGGCATCTACCTCAACGGCGAGATGATCGACCTGGGCGTGCTGCACGGTTTCGTTGAAAAATCCGGCGCCTGGTATGCCTATGAAGGCACCAAGATCGGTCAGGGCAAGGCCAACTCGGCCAAGTTCCTGGCGGACAACCCGGAAATCGCCGCGAAGCTCGAGAAACAACTGCGTGACAAACTGCTGACGCCGACAGTGATCGACTCCAAGGCTTCTGCAGTCAAAGAGACTGAAGACGACCTGGCCGACGCTGACATCTGATTGCAGCGATGACCACCGCCGTACTCGATACCCTCGTCGCGGTGCGACGAACCGCCATGGACCTGCTCGCACGCCGCGAGCACGGTCGAGTCGAGCTGACACGCAAACTGCGTCAGCGCGGCGCCGAGGCGGAGATGATCGAAACAGCCCTCGACCGTTTGACGGAAGAGGGCCTGCTTTCCGAAGCCCGTTACCTTGAAAGCTTTGTTTCCTACCGTGCCCGTTCCGGCTATGGCCCTTTGCGGATTCGCGAGGAACTGAGCCAGCGCGGCTTGCAACGTGCCGATATCGAACTCGCCCTGCGCGAAAGCGGTATCAGTTGGCAGGAGCAACTTCAGGACACATGGCGTCGCAAGTTCTCCGGGCATTTACCGATTGATGCCAAAGAGCGGGCCAAGCAAGGCCGGTTCCTGGCATATCGAGGGTTCTCGATGGAGATGATCAACCGCTTGTTCAGCGGTCGAGGCATGGACGATTAAAACCGATTCAATAAAAAACGGCCCGCTATGAAAATAGCGGGCCGTTTTTTTTTGCCTTCAAATTGCCTTTGATGGTTCGCGCGAGCGCTCAACTGTTTGCGGTCTTGAATCGGCCCAGTTTTCCGGCAGGTTGATGTAATCGATCAACTCCCTCAGGCGCCCATGAGTGCGTGCATTGAAAGCGAAGGCCAGTCGCGCCAGATGACTGAACTGCGCTTCATCGTGTTCCTCGCCGGCGTAAGAGTGTTGATGAAACTGGTCACTCAGGCACAGATCGGCGAATGCTTCCTGCATGTGCGCCAACGCCTGATCGCTGAGCGTGTGATGCATGCGAATCACGAACTGCCGCTTGAGCCAGCGGCTGGAGTGGAAGTTGCTGTAGAACTGGTTGATCTGATCTACCGCTTCCTCAACTGTATAGACCAGACGCATCAGCTTCATGTCGGTCGGCAAGATGTAGCGGTTTTCCTCCAGTTGTTGACGGATGAAATCCATCGCGCCTTGCCAGAAGGTGCCGCCCGGCGCATCCAGCAGTACCACCGGCACCAGCGGGCTTTTGCCGGTCTGAATCAGCGTGAGTACTTCCAGCGCCTCATCCAGCGTGCCGAAACCGCCCGGGCACAGCACCAGCGCGTCAGCTTCCTTGACGAAGAACAGCTTGCGGGTGAAGAAGAAGTGGAACGGCAGCAGATTGCCAGTGCCGTCGACGGTCGGGTTGGCATGTTGTTCGAAGGGCAGGGTGATGTTGAAGCCGAGGCTGTGATCGCGGCCGGCGCCTTCGTGCGCGGCGGCCATGATGCCGCCCCCGGCACCGGTGATGACCATCATGTCCGAACGCGTCAGGGCGGCGCCGAGTTCACGGGCCATGGCATACAGAGGATGTTCGACTGGCGTACGCGCCGAGCCAAATACGGTGACTTTGCGTCGGCCCTTGAATTGTTCCAGTACCCGAAATGCCTGCTCAAGTTCGCGCAGGGCCTGCAGGGTGATCTTGGCGTTCCAGCGGTTATGGTCTTCCTGAGCCATGCGCAGCACGGTCAGGATCATGTCGCGGTAAATGGGAATGTTCGGGCTGTTGGGGGAAACACGGCTGAGTTGTGCTTCGACCTGGCTGATAAGGTCGGGGCCGCTTTCCTGAAAATGACGGCTCAAGAGGTCATTCGGTTGGTAAGGCATTCAACGTCTCCTTCTGCACAGAGCGGATGGCCCTGACGAGCGGCGTCAGTGCCGCGCTGCAAAAAACACACGATCGGCAGTTCCTTGCCTGCCGTTGAAAAATGATCGGAATACTCTGAATCTAGACCTTGGCGCGCATTTGCGCTGACTTGATCATTGCGCCGTAAAGTTTTGGCTGGCAACCGTTTATTGATTTTCAGCCAGTGCCATCACCGCTCGTCCGAAGGTGCGCCGGGCGGCAATCGCTCTGATTAACTAACTGACAGGCGCCGTACGACAGCTTTGCGTCATCGACCGTACGCAAGGTGCACGCGATTCAAGGATTTGCGGGTGGCAAGGAGGCGGGACACATGGCCAGAGTGATTCTGGAGATCGATACGCAGCTGTATCGGATGTTGAAGGCATCAGCCGAGACTAATCATGTCAGTCTCGAAGAGGAGTGCTGCCGGCGGTTGGCGGGCGGCGAGCGCCGTTCGCACTATTTACAGGCCTTGCTGGCCGAACTGCGCGCCGAGGATGAACAGCGGCGCGCCAATTCGCGATGATTACTTCTTCTTCGCCGGGCCGGCTTTCGGGCAATCCGATTCCTGGTAGCTGGCGGAGCCGATCGCCTTGTTGGTTTTCACTTCGGTGAAGTCGTAACGCATGATCGCGCCCTTGGCCATCAGCTTGCGAAACGACGGGTTGTTGCACACCGAGGCGCCCAACTGGAAGTACACGGCTTTGGGGTCAGCGCGCATTTTGTCGGCGTGGCTCTTTTGCACGCTCAAGTGGTTGATCAACTGCGTGCCTTCAACGGTGAAGCCCTGATCAAGAATGTCTTCGCTGATGGCGCGTGGCGTGCCGACGCTGCTCTGGGCGGCGACGTTGCGCAGCTCGCGGTTCAGATTCTGCTCACTCAGGGAGGCAGCCTGAGCGGTGAAGGACGACGCCAGCAGAATGGCAGCGGTGGGAACGATAAGGCGCAGCATGAAAATCTCCTGATTCGGTGGCTGGTGGTTCGACCAGCCTCGGGGCTGTGCGTTCAGTGGCGGCGAATTATAGGGGAGCCGGTCGGGAGGGTACAGGCTTGTGCCCGTCGCTCTGGTAAACTGCCGGCTTTTATTGCCCTGCCGAGTGCTGTGCGTGTCGAGTTTTCCTGCCGTAAGGCGTTGCCCGTGACCCATCATGCCCCCAACGCCGTCGCCCGTTTGCGTGATCAACGCGAAGATGAAGGCATCAAGCCTATCCAGGCCCGTGGTTTTCGCTCCGAACGCTGCCGAGACTGCCGGGTCATCATCAGTCATTGCCTGTGTGCCTGGCGACCCAGTGTCGAAACGCGATCGGCCGTGTGCCTGATCATGACCGGCAAGGAAGTGTTCAAGCCGAGCAACACCGGTTGGCTGATTGCCGACGTGGTGCGTGATAACCATGCATTCATCTGGTCGCGCACCGAGCCCGATCCGCAGATGCTGGCGCTGCTCAACGACCCGCAATGGCAGCCGTATCTGGTGTTCCCGGGCGAGTACGTCGAGCCGTCGCGAGTGACCAACACCGTCGCTGTCGATAGCAGCAAGCGCCCGCTGTTCATTCTGCTGGATGCGACCTGGACCGAAGCACGGAAGATTTTCCGCAAGAGTCCGTATTTCGACCGCTTGCCGATCTTGAGCCTGCTGCCCGACAAACTCTCGCGCTATCGCTTGCGCCGCTCGACCCGCAGCGAGCATCTGTGCACCGCCGAAGTCGCGGCGCTGTGCCTGGAATTGGCCGGTGACTCGGACGCCGCTTCTGCGCTGGACGCCTATTTTGACGTGTTCAGCCAGCATTACCTCGGCGCCAAGCAGCAACTGGACATGAATGAATCCACCCCGGCCCACGCCGAGTTGCTGCCCTATATACGAAAGCCGCAGCCAGAGTTGGCGCCATAGTGGCCCATACTGTACGCAGCGGCGGCCGTGCTGCTTGACCACCCCGTCTTCGCTGGGCATGCTTGGCGCCGATTAGGGTGCGGCCAAGGTTTGAAACGCCGTGTTTGCTGTTGATTGGCGTTGAACGTGCCCCTGTGGATATCGCTTGAAAGCGGCATCTTGAGTTGCTTTGGCCAGACCGGAATGCACCGCGTCTGCCATCAAAAACAGGATCATTTGAAAAATGGCCACATACGACATCCTGATTGCCGATGATCACCCTCTGTTTCGTAGCGCCCTTCATCAAGCGGTGACGCTGGGCCTCGGCCCTGATGTACGCTTGGTCGAAGTCGCAAGCATCGCCGAACTGGAAATCCGCCTGACCGAAAAAGCCGACTGGGATCTGGTCCTGCTGGACCTGAACATGCCCGGCGCTTTCGGGTTTTCCGGGTTGGTCATGTTGCGCGGGCAATACCCGCAGATTCCGGTGGTGATGGTTTCGGCGCAGGAAGAAGCCTCGGTGATGGTCAAGTCTCGTGAATTCGGCGCCAGTGGTTTCATTCCGAAGTCCAGCGACTTGAGCGTGATTCAGGAAGCGGTGCGTAAAGTACTCGATGGCGATGTGTTCTGGCCGCCGCAGGCGTTCGAAGCGGTTGCCGTTTCCGACGAAGCCAAGGCCGCCAGCGACGGGCTCGCCAGCCTGACCCCGCAGCAGTTCCGCGTGCTGACCATGGTCTGCGAAGGCCTGCTCAACAAGCAGATTGCCTATGAACTGAGTGTGTCGGAAGCGACCATCAAGGCCCACGTTACGGCGATCTTTCGCAAGTTGAATGTGCGCACTCGCACGCAAGCGGCTTTACTGCTGCAACAACTTGAGTCAATTCCGAGCCAATAAAGGCTGGCGTCTTCACGCTTTTTTGACTTTTGTTGAACTAGCTTTCCCACTCCTTTTTGGTTGGTTTCTACTTTATGTCACCTTTCAAGGGCCAGACCGGCCTGAAACGCATCCTCAACGCCTCCGGTTACTCGCTGGACGGTCTGCGCGCGGCCTTCACCGGTGAAGCAGCGTTCCGCCAACTGGTGTTGCTCAACGTGATCCTGATTCCGCTGACGTTCTTTCTGAATGTCAGCCGTGTTGAACAGGCGCTGTTGATCGCGGTGTGCCTGCTGGCGCTGATCGTCGAGCTGCTGAATTCGGCGGTCGAAGCGGCCATCGACCGCATCTCGCTGGAACTGCACCCGCTGTCGAAGAACGCCAAGGACATGGGCAGCGCCGCGCAATTCGTCGCGCTGAGCATGATCGGTCTGGTGTGGGCGGTGATTCTGCTTTAAGCGATTGTCGGCAAAACGATCTCGTCGCTGCGCTGAACCCCGGCGGTGAAAGCGCGGCACAGTTCGAGAAACTCGCGCATGGCCGAAGTCTGATACTTTTGCTTGTGCCAGATGAAGTAGAACTGCCGCGCCAGATCCAGATCCGGCGTTTCCACCGGTACCAGACTGCCGCGTCGGAACGCATCGCGCAGTGCCAGTCGCGAGATGCAACCAATCCCCAGCCCTGATTCCACCGCGCGTTTGATCGCCTCGGTGTGTTCCAGCTCCAGACGGATATTCAGCGAGCTGCGATGGTGACGCATGGCCTGATCGAAGGTCAGCCGTGTGCCGGAACCTTGTTCGCGCAAAATCCACGCTTCATGGGTCAGCTCTTCCATGGTTGCGCTGCCGCGTTGGGCGAGCGGATGTTGCGGCGCACAGAACACCACCAGCTCATCCTCGACCCAGCTCTGCACTTCGATGTCCGGGTGGCTGCAATCGCCTTCGATTAGACCCAGATCAATTTCGTAGTGGGCAACTTGTTGCACGATATTGGCAGTGTTCTGCACGTGCAGCTTCACCTGGCTTTCCGGGTGGCGCTGCATGAAGCTGCCGATCAGCAGGGTCGCCAGGTAATTGCCGATGGTCAGCGTCGCGCCGACCGACAGCGAGCCGAAACCGGATTTGCCGTTGAGCAGGTCTTCGATTTCCTTGGCCTGATCGAGCAGGGCCACTGCTTGCGGCAACAGTTGTTTGCCGAGGGCGTTGAGGCTCAGCCGCTTGCCGGCACGGTCGAACAGCTGGCAGCTGGACTGGCGCTCCAACTCGGTGATCGAGGTGCTGGCGGCCGACTGCGAGAGGTTGAGCAGACCCGCAGCACGGGATACGCTTTCCTGCTGGGCGACGGCGACGAAGACTTGCAGTTGACGGAGAGTAAATCGCATATCGATATAACCGATAACCCTTATCTTAATAATCCAGTTAACAGATATTGTCGTCGCTATTAGAATGCGATGCAATTGCGCACCGTCGCCTTCAAAAGCCAGCGCAGACCCAATCTCCAGGAGTCAAACGTACATGAGCAACATGAACCACGAGCGTGTCCTCAGTGTTCATCACTGGAACGACACTCTGTTCAGCTTCAAGTGCACCCGCGATCCGGGCCTGCGCTTCGAGAACGGTCAGTTCGTGATGATCGGCCTGCAACAGCCCAACGGCCGCCCGCTTATGCGCGCTTACTCGATCGCCAGCCCGAACTGGGAAGAGCATCTGGAATTCTTCAGCATCAAGGTGCAGGACGGCCCGCTGACCTCGCAGCTGCAGCACTTGAAGGAAGGCGACGAGATCATCATCTCGAAAAAGCCTACCGGCACCCTGGTTCTCGATGACCTGAACCCGGGCAAGCACTTGTACCTGCTGAGCACCGGCACTGGCCTGGCGCCGTTCATGAGCGTGATTCAGGACCCGGAAACCTACGAGCGCTTTGAAAAAGTGATCCTGGTTCACGGTGTGCGTTACGTCAACGAGGTCGCTTACCGCGAATTCATCACCGAGCACCTGCCGCAGAACGAGTTCTTCGGCGAAGCGCTGCGTGACAAGCTGATCTACTACCCGACCGTGACCCGCGAGCCTTTCGAGAATCAGGGCCGTCTGACCGATCTGATGCGCAGCGGCAAGCTGTTCAGCGACATCGGCCTGCCACCGATCAACCCGCAGGACGACCGCGCGATGATCTGCGGCAGCCCGAGCATGCTCGACGAGACCAGCGAAGTGCTCGACAGCTTCGGCCTGAAGATCTCGGCGCGGATGCGCGAGCCGGGTGACTACCTGATCGAGCGTGCATTCGTCGAGAAGTAAGCTGTTCAGGTGACGCGGAGCGTCTACGGATGCATCCCACGCAGAGCGTGGGAACGATCGGCCCCCATTGTCTTTGCCGGCAATGGGGGCTTTTTTATGCTCGCAACATTTACCTGTAGGAGCTGCCGAAGGCTGCGATCTTTTGATCTTGATCCATTAAACATAAGATCAAAAGATCAAAAGATCGCAGCCTTCGGCAGCTCCTACATTGAGCGAGGTCTCAGGCGTTGGCGGGGATGACTTCGAGCACGCGGATCTGCTCGGGCGTCGGGTAATGCCAGCGCACATCCAGATCCCAGAATTGCGCGCCGTATTCACGTTCCGGTGCCGGGGTCTGATACGCCGGACGCGGGTCCTGAGCCAAACACTGTTCAATCAAAGCCACCAACGGCTCATCAAGGCGCTGAGCGTGTGTGTGCGCTTGTTTCAGCGCCGAGTCCGTCCACTGCACGTCAATCAGCTGCGGCGCCGCACTGGCGATGCTGTTGGCGGCGTTGGGGATGATGTCGGCGTAGGGCACGTAGGGTTTGACGTCGAGAACCGGCGTGCCGTCGAGCAGATCGATGCCGGAGATGAACAGCCGATTGGCTTCGACCTTGTCCAGTTTCACCACCGATTGGCCGATGCCGTTCGGCCGGTGTGTCGCGCGGGTGGCGAATACGCCCATGGACTTATTGCCGCCAAGACGTGGTGGGCGGACTTTCAGCCGTGGTTTTTCTTCCAGTGCCTGATGAAACAAAAACAGCAGCCAGACATGGCTGACCTGTTCCAGACCCTGCACGGCGTCACCCTGATCGAACGGCGCCACCAGTTCCAGCACGCCACGGGCGGCAGGGGCCAGTTGTGGCTGGCGCGGGATGGCGAATTTCTCCTTGAAGCAGGAGCGCACGAAGCCGATGGGGGAGACGCTGTAAGTCATGGTTTGCATTCGAAGCGGGGCAGGGTGGGCATGATAACCCGGCAGCCCTCAAGTCTGGTGGTGGGCGGGCGGTCGCCATCGCTGGCAAGCCAGCTCCCACAAGGTTCTCGGGCGTTGGAATCATTTGTGCAAACCACAAAACCTGTGGGAGCTGGCTTGCCAGCGATAGCTTCACCGCCGATGTCAGAGGCTAAACCCACCATCCAGCGGAATGATATTCCCGGTCATATACGCCCCGGCCGTACTCGCCAGGCTGATCGCCAACGCCGCCATCTCCTCTTCACGCCCCCAACGCTTCATCGGAATCAACGCCGTATCTTCAGCCAATGCTTTCTGATCATTACCAATATGCTGAGTCATCTTGCTCGGAAACCTTCCCGGCGCGATTACGTTGACGTTGATGTGCTGGCTCACCAGTTCCCGCGCCAGAATCCGCGACAACTGGTGCAAGGCGGCCTTACTCGGCCCGTAGGCATACGCCTGCTCACCAAACGAAGAAATCCCTGCCACCGAGCCAATATTGATAATCCGCGCCGGATTCGCCGCCGAACCCCCCTTGCGCAACAAGGGCAGAAACTGCTGGATGCAACTGAACACCGACGTCACGTTGAGCTGCATGACCTTTTCCCAGCCCTTGACCGGATAGCTCTCCAGCGGCGCGCCCCAAGTGGTGCCGGCATTGTTAACCAAAATATCCAGATGAGTGATCTGCTCGCCCAACCGCGCGGCCAGTTCCTGCACGCCTTCTTCGCTCGCCAGATTCGCCGCCATGCCGTGGCAGATGCCCAAGGCGCTGAGTTCTTCCGCGGTTTGATGACAGGCTTCGGCGTCACGTGAGCAGACATAGACGCGCGCGCCAGCCTCGACAAAGGCTTTGGCGATCATTTTGCCGATACCACGGGTGCCGCCGGTCACCAGAGCGGTGCGGCCTTGTAAGGAGAAATACGGGTGCATGGCGAGTCCTGAAGATTAGGGATCAGTACACTTTAGGCCATGCGGCCAGCTTCGAGTGGCAAGCTGCAAGCTACAAGTTAACGCGGTGTGGCAACTTGCAGCTTGCAGCTTGTAGCTGCTTTTAAGCTCTCACGCGCAGCGTGAGCCCTTTGAGGAAGTTGCGCAGCAACTGGTCGCCGCACGGGCGATAGTTGGTGTGGCCAACCTTGCGGAACAGTGCGCTCAGCTCAGGCTTGGACACCGGGAACTCGGCAGCCTTGAGGATCGCGTGCATGTCGTCTTCTTTCAGTTCGAAGGCCACGCGCAGCTTTTTCAGAATGATGTTGTTGGTCACCGGCACTTCGATCGGCTGCGGCGGACGGCTTTCGTCCTTGCCACGCTTGAAGATCACCAGGCCGTCGAGGAAGTGTGCGATGACTTCGTCCGGGCAGCGCACGAAACCTTCTTCGTCTTCTTCTTTCTTGTCGAGCCAGGTCAGCACGTCAGCGAGTTCTACGTCCATGCCGCCGAGTTTGATGATCTCGACAACCTTTTTGTCGCTGATGTCGAGCATGTAGCGCACGCTGCGCAATACGTCGTTATGAATCATGTGAGTAATCCTGATAAGCGTTGTGGGCAGCACGCGGGCGCGCTGCCGGAATGTGTGGCGGCAGTGGAAGTCTTAGAACTTCTCTTTGCCGGACAGGTAGCGCCATTGGCCGACCGGGACTTTGCCGATCGAGACGCCGCCGATGCGGATGCGGCGGATGCCGATGACCTTCAGGCCGACCGCTTCGCAGAACTGGGCGATGATCCCCGGTTGCGGGTTTTTCATGGCGAAGCGCAGACGGTTTTCGTTCTGCCAGCTGGCCTTGACCGGCGGCAGCTCCTTGCCCTTGTGCGTCAGGCCGTGCTGCAAGCGGTTGAGGCCGTGGGCGACCATGTCCCCTTCGACTTCGACAATGTATTCCTGCTCGATCTTCGCGGCGTCAGCGGTGAGCTTGCGCAGGATTTTCCAGTCCTGCGTGAACACCAGCAGGCCGCTGGCCTTGGCTTGCAGGTCGGCGCTGGCGGTCAGGCGCAGGAAGTGCCCGCGCAACGGGCGCTTGCTGAAGCGGTGCTCTTCGCTGAGGGTTTCGGCGCAGAGCGACTGCATGGCGGTCTCGACGTCCATGCCCGCCGGCGCGTTGAGCAGGATGGTCACCGGCTCCGGCGCAGTGGCCTGGGCGTCCTTGTCGAGCTCGACCTTCTGGTCGCCGACCTTGAATTGCGGCTCGTCAATCACTTCGCCATCCACGGTGACCCAGCCGCCCTCGATGAACAGCTCGGCCTCCCGGCGGGAGCAACCGACCAGTTCGATGAGGCGTTTGGAGAGGCGAATCGGGTCAGTCATGACAGGGCCGTAACAAAAAAGGGGTGGGCATTGTACCTGTGTGGCGCCGGTTAAGCCCGGTTCCATTTTCACGGTGTCCGTATTCCCTGTGGGAGCTGGCTTGCCAGCGATGGCATCACCTCGGTGGATCTGTCAGACCGAGGCGTCTGCATCGCTGGCAAGCCAGCTCCCACAGGGGCTCCTTGGTGTGTCAGGCGTGGCTTGAGCGTGTTTGGGTTTGGCGCAAGCGCATGTGCAGCAACGGGTACGGCTGGCCCATGCCATCCACTTCAGAGCGGCCGATCACTTCAAAACCCTGCTTGAAATAAAAACCCAGTGCCTGCGGGTTCTGTTCGTTGACGTCGAGTTCATCGGCATTCAGATGCTGCATGGCGTAGTTGAGCAGTTTCTTGCCCAAACCCTGGCCGCGATGATCGGGATCGATGAACAACATTTCAATCTTGCCCGCTGCCACCCCGGCGAACCCGGTGATGCGCTGGTCGGCGTCCTTGGTGCAGATCAACATCACCGCATCGAGATAACGTGTCAGCACCAAATTGCGCAGCAGTTCGATGTAGCTCTCCGGCAGAAAATCATGGGTGGCGCGAACCGAGGCCTCCCAGACCCGGGTCAGTTCCTGATAATCGCTGAGTTTCGGCGTGTGGATGACCGAATGGTGACGCATGCCCGTCTGCCTCTTGTCTGTTTCAAGGGAGTCCGTCCCCCGCTAAACGATAGCCGTAAAAAAGCCCCGCATCGAGCGAGGCTTTTAAATTCAGCGCTATCCCGAATCCCGGTAGGAGCTGACGAGTGAAACGAGGCTGCGATCTGTTGATCTGGTTTTTTCAGATCAAGATCAACAGATCGCAGCCTTCGGCAGCTCCTACAGGGTATGCGGTGTTAGATCTGTTCGGCCCACAGGTCATATTCGTCAGCGTCGGTGACTTTGCACCAGACCTTGTCGCCCGGCTTCAGGTTGCTGCCGTTGTCGATGAACACGTTGCCGTCGATTTCCGGGGCATCGAAGAAGCAGCGGCCAACCGCGCCTTGCTCGTCGACTTCGTCCACCAGTACTTCGATTTCACGGCCGATGCGCATTTGCAGGCGGGCCGAGCTGATCGCCTGCTGGTGCGCCATGAAGCGATCCCAACGATCCTGTTTGACGTCGTCCGGAACGATCTCCAGATCCAGATCATTGGCTGGAGCGCCTTCAACCGGCGAGTACTGGAAGCAGCCGACGCGGTCGAGCTGCGCTTCGGTCAGCCAGTTCAGCAGGTACTGGAAGTCTTCCTCGGTTTCGCCCGGGAAGCCGACGATGAAGGTCGAACGGATGATCAGATCCGGGCAGATTTCGCGCCAGTTCTTGATGCGCGCCAGGGTCTTGTCTTCGAACGCCGGGCGTTTCATCGACTTCAACACTTTCGGGCTGGCGTGCTGGAACGGGATGTCCAGGTACGGCAGGATCTTGCCGGCGGCCATCAGCGGGATCAGCTCGTCAACGTGCGGGTACGGGTAAACGTAGTGCAGACGGACCCAGACGCCGAGGGTGCTCAGCGCTTCGCAGAGCTCGGTCATGCGGGTTTTCACCGGCGCGCCGTTCCAGAAACCGGTGCGGTATTTCACGTCGACGCCGTATGCGCTGGTGTCTTGCGAAATCACCAGCAACTCTTTAACGCCGGATTTGACCAGACGCTGAGCTTCGTCGAGCACATCGCCGACCGGACGGCTGACAAGTTTGCCGCGCATCGACGGGATGATGCAGAACGAACAGCTGTGGTTGCAGCCTTCGGAAATTTTCAGGTACGCGTAGTGGCGCGGGGTCAGCTTGATGCCTTGCGGCGGCACAAGGTCGATCAGCGGGTTGTGATCTTTACGCGGCGGCACGACTTCGTGCACAGCGTTGACCACTTGCTCGTACTGCTGCGGACCGGTCACGGCCAGCACGCTCGGGTGCACGTTGCGGATGTTGCCTTCTTCCACGCCCATGCAACCGGTGACGATCACCTTGCCGTTTTCCTTGATCGCTTCGCCGATCACTTCCAGCGACTCAGCCTTGGCCGAATCGATGAAACCGCAGGTGTTGACGACTACAACGTCGGCGTCCTGATAGGTGGACACCACGTCATAGCCTTCCATGCGCAGCTGGGTCAGGATGCGCTCGGAGTCGACCAGTGCTTTCGGGCAACCCAGAGATACAAAGCCAACCTTTGGATTGGCCGGCGCAGGAGTGGTGGACATGTCTAACCTCGGTATTTTGTGACATCGCTTTCTTGGTGCGAAAGCCGACGGACGGGCGCTTAAGGTGCGCCTCTGATCAAAAAGTGCGCAATTCTAGCGGCGGGCAACGCACTTGACCAGCTTTATGCAGGGAAATACGACGAGTGCTGCGCTATGCTTGGCGCCGTTGAGCTTTACCAATTTTTTACAGTCAACAAATGGTCTGTAACAACAGGTAAAACAGCGCATGCTGCACCACAAAGCATAGTGCTTCATTCAAAGAAGCCGGTTCTGAGAAGTAGGAGTGTTGGATGGGTCAGGCAAGTAGTCATGCGGCAGGCGCCGAGGGTTCGGCCTCCAAGCCGCTGAGCATGCTGGTCGCGGCGGTCGGGGTAGTTTACGGCGACATCGGCACGAGCCCGTTGTACACCCTTAAGGAAGTGTTTTCCGGCGGTTACGGCGTACCGGTCAACCACGACGGCGTGCTGGGCATTCTGTCGTTGATCTTCTGGTCGCTGATTTGGGTCGTGTCGATCAAGTACATGATGTTCGTGCTGCGCGCCGACAACCAGGGCGAGGGCGGCATCATGGCGCTCACGGCGCTGGCGCGGCGGGCGGCAGGGCATCGCAAGAAACTGCGCTCGTTGCTGGTGGTGTGCGGACTGATCGGCGCGGCGCTGTTTTACGGCGACAGCATGATCACCCCGGCGATTTCCGTTCTGTCGGCGATTGAAGGTCTGGGGTTGGCGTTTGATGGCATCGACCATTGGGTCGTGCCGCTGTCGCTGGTGGTGCTGGTCGGGTTGTTCCTGATCCAGAGCCATGGCACCGCGCGAATCGGCATCCTGTTCGGGCCGATTATGGTCACCTGGTTCCTCGTCCTCGGCGCCCTCGGCGTGTATGGCATTAGCCACACGCCAGAAGTGCTGCATGCGATGAACCCGATGTGGGCGGTGAATTTCTTCGTCGTTCATCCGGGCATGGGCGTGGCGATCCTCGGCGCTGTGGTGCTGGCGCTGACCGGTGCCGAAGCGCTGTACGCCGACATGGGCCACTTCGGTCGCAAGCCGATTGCCCGCGCGTGGTTCATCCTGGTATTGCCGGCGCTGGTGCTCAATTACTTCGGTCAGGGTGCTTTGCTGCTCGACAACCCGGAGGCGGCGCGTAACCCGTTCTACCTGCTGGCACCGAGCTGGGCGCTGATTCCATTGGTCGGTCTGTCGACCATGGCCACGGTGATAGCCTCGCAAGCGGTGATTTCCGGCGCGTTCTCCCTGACTCGTCAGGCGATTCAGCTCGGCTACATTCCGCGCATGTACATCCAGCACACCTCCAGCGATGAGCAGGGCCAGATTTATATTGGCGCGGTGAACTGGGCGCTGATGGTCGGCGTGGTGCTGCTGGTGCTGGGCTTCGAATCCTCAGGCGCACTGGCCTCGGCCTACGGCGTGGCGGTGACTGGCACCATGCTGATGACCACCATTCTGGTGTCGGCGGTGATGCTGCTGCTGTGGAAATGGCCACCGATCCTCGCGGTGCCGGTGTTGATCGGCTTCCTGCTGGTGGACGGCCTGTACTTCGCCGCCAACGTGCCGAAAATCGTGCAGGGCGGTGCGTTCCCAGTGATCGCCGGTATCGCACTGTTTGTGCTGATGACCACCTGGAAGCGCGGCAAACAACTGCTGGTCGAACGCCTCGACGAAGGCGCGCTGCCGCTGCCGATCTTCATCAGCAGCATCCGCGTGCAACCGCCGCATCGGGTGCAGGGCACAGCCGTTTTCCTGACAGCGCGCTCCGACGCCGTGCCGCATGCGCTGTTGCACAACCTGCTGCATAACCAGGTGCTGCATGAGCAGGTGGTGTTGCTGACGGTGGTCTACGAAGACATCCCGCGCGTACCGTCATCGCGGCGCTTTGAAGTCGAAGCGCACGGAGAAGGCTTCTTCCGGGTGATCCTGCACTTCGGCTTCACCGACGAGCCGGACGTGCCGCAGGCGCTGAAGCTGTGTCATCTGGATGATCTGGACTTCAGCCCGATGCGCACCACGTACTTCCTCAGCCGCGAAACGGTGATTGCCTCGAAGCTGGAAGGCATGGCGCGTTGGCGTGAGGCGTTGTTTGCATTCATGTTGAAGAATGCCAATGGCAATTTGCGCTTCTTCAATCTGCCGCTGAACCGGGTGATTGAGTTGGGGACGCAGGTAGAAATGTAACGTCGCGTTATAGCAGAATCCCCCGTCAGCCTTGTGGCTGGCGGGGGCTTTTTTGTGGGCGGCAACTTCAGATCAAAAGATCGCAGCCTTCGGCAGCTCCTACAGGTTTCGCATTCCATGTAGGAGCTGCCGAAGGCTGCGATCTTTTGATCTTCAAACCTCTACAAGCCTTCAGGCATCTCTGCTTCAGACTCGGTCTTCGTGCGCGCAGGTCGCGGCATCAGCGCCTGAATCGCATCATCAATCAAGGCTTTGCCCATCACCGTCAGGTAATGCGCAGCCCAGGCATGGCGGTCGGTGTCTCTGATGAAGGCAGCATCCTCGGCGAACGATTTGGCGAGGGACAGCAGGTCGGAGGATTGGGACAAGGCATCGATGATCGGGATGCCGGAGCGGACGTTGAAGAACGCCTGATCCGAGTTGTGGAGGAAAGGGGTGAAGCCAATGGTTTTAACGTTTGCGAATCCGTGCAGATCAGTTTCGGTCATCGTGTTACTCCTTGGTTCGAAGCGCCGCGACTTTCGTTACCACACGAAAGGGAGGCAGCCGTACGCAGGGTGGTAAACCGGGAACCAAGGAAACCGGCACGCCCGAAAGCGTCCCACGCACAGCCGCCATAATTTGAGGAGCGCGCTGTTGCGATGGTTTCTCCGGGTTACCACACCCGATCGCTGAATGGGTCAGCGACATCCGGAGAGTATCCCGTCAAAAAACAGCACAACAGGGCGGCAAGGCTCCGCAACACGCGATTCGGAGTTTGCCTACAAGGTCTGTCGGCGTCATCCGATATTGCGAGACGGGAAGTAAACGAGACTACACGCCACTGGTGATTTTCGGGGTTGACGATTCAATGTTGCCGACGATGCAGGTGTCCATATTTTATGGAATGTGGACACCTGCCGTTTTTGGCTTCATCGAGAGTCAAGATATTTACGAGTGCATGTATAAAGTTTCTGAATCCAGCGCAATTCCCCTGTAGGAGTGAGCCTGCTCGCGATAGCGGTGTGTCAGTTGGCAAATAGGTGGCTGACACTCCGCTATC